>DONZ01000070.1 GCA_003512875.1 Desulfovibrio sp.
ACCGGAGCAGCCCTTGTGGAAGGATATGCCGACAAAAACAGCAATGTTTGGTTCAGGCAATGGGATTACAAGCTGGCTTTTGAAAAGCTGTATACGCAGTTCACCAAACTTGAGCTGCATTTTCCTGAAAAGGGATGCTTGGAACTTTTGAAAAATCCTCAGGAACTGCTCAATAATTTAAAGCAGGTTGACAAACAGCTTTATACAAGCATGATAATCAACGCCCTTGATTTGATGTATTTGTATTATTATCAGCCCCGCTCCAATTCAACACTCAGGAACATCATTAAAAATATTTCCGAAAATGAAAAATTGGTAATGCTGCGCATGCAGTACGTACTGCTTTGCCATAAGGACGTCAGTCAACTGTTCATTGATGAAATATTGGGTGAAAATTTTGCAAAAGCGTTGTCTTTCTATCTTGATACCCATCAGCAATACTTGAAACAATTGCAAAAAATTTGCCAAATTGAATATTAGGATACGTATGCATATTGTTCTTTATAATCCTGAAATTCCGCCGAATACCGGCAATATCGCCCGCCTTTGCGCCGGAACGCGGATAGAACTGCACCTCATAGAACCATTGGGATTTTCTTTGGACGATAAATATTTAAAGCGAGCCGGACTTGATTATTGGCCTTATGTGAACCTTTCCGTCTGGAAAAATTTTGAATGCTATATGAATAAGACGGGAAAACATCACCGCCTTGTCATGACGAGCGCAAGAGGCGGAAAAAGTTTGCACAGGTTTGATTTCACGCGGCAGGACGCACTCATTTTCGGACCTGAAACGAAAGGGCTGCCTCAGGATATTCTTAATTTATCCGAATACAGAGTAAAAATTCCGATTTTTAATACGGTGAGAAGTCTCAACCTTTCCACAAGCGCGGGAATTGTTTTATATCAAGCGCTGGCAAATTCCGGAATTTTGGACGAATGGGAACAAACAGATATGAACATCATTAAATAAAAAAAGGGCGTTACGCCCTTTTTTTATTTAATATTTTCTTACATTTTTTCCTGTATTTTTCCTGGTTTTTCCATAGGAACTTGTCCGTCTTCGGCAAACGGAGGCATTTCACCGAACAATTCATGATGAGGCATGGCTCTTCTTACGTGGTGAGGCGGTATTTTGCGTATTGGAACTTCCCCGTTGAATGCGGGGCAATTCATTGGCGGGTATTGTGAATTAAAGCATGGCGCAAAATTCCTGTGAAATTCAAATTCCATAAAATCAACCCCGTAATTTTCACGGGTATTTTTTATGAATTCTTCATTCAATGTTTGGATTTGACGGTCAAGCATCACAATATCACGTGCGGCTTTTGAAATTTGCTTGGGTTCCGCATTGGGATTATGGGTAAACGCCTTATACTCCAAACGTCTGACACGTCTTTCGTCTTTTAATTCCTGTATTTTTTTAATGTGGGCGGCATGGTCTTTTTCCCATTTTGCAAAACTGTTTTCATCTTGAACAAATTCTTCAAAAGTTCTCAACGTATCTTCTTCGGCAAAAGCATACCCGTCAGATACGGCAAAAGACAATCCTAAAATCATCGCGCAGGCAATAACAATATTTTTTATTTTCATACAGTTCTCCTTATCGTTATATACAGCAATTTTCATTCCAAAATCACCGTATATGATTTTCAATCGATTTTTCCTGTTTTTTCACTTTTAACTTGTAATCTTCATAAAAACATGTAAAAAAAATACACAACACAAAACATTATTGTCACATTTTTACACATTTTTATTTTGCATTTCTTGATATTATATAACCATATATTAAAGGAATGCATTTTGCAAGCAAAAGAGTAAAACGACATTTAAAGAGAAACCATGCAAAAAAAATTTTTAAAAATAGCTCCCTATGGCATTCTGCTTATTGTTTTTATTGTGGCGTCTTCCCTTTTGCTTTGGGATATTCAAATTTCAAAGAGTAATATTCATGTTTCAAGTTTTCTTATTCATGAACGGGGCAAATCAATTTTACAAACAATAGAATCCAATATCATCGCTTCCAATGTGAACACAAAAGAAAGATTGGATGACTTGATCATGAATTACGCCTTGCAGGACGATGTCGAATTTATCGCGCTTGCCAATGAACGGGGCGAAGTTCTTATTTCCAATAATTCCGCCATGATCGGACAAATGCTTCCCGTCAATTCCCCTGCATGCGATATGAATAACGGCAACGGCAATTTTTGTATCAATTTAGATTTTTCATTCGATGAGGCAAAGTTGAATAAAACCGAGTATATTATCGTGCAAAGAACGCTTTTTCGTTCCCGTCCCCCAAAACATTCCATGCATAGTCAACACAGAAGAGAACGCTTCATGCAGCACAGATCGGATTTTAACAGAAATTTAAATGCCGAAAACCGTCAGCTTTTTCTGGTGGTCGGCTTTAAAACAGAAGAAATTATGCAGGCAAAGCTGTTGGACGACAGAAAAATTCTTATCAATACCATTGCATTCGGCTTTCTTCTGTTCATGAGTATCTTATCCTTCATCCTCTTGAAAAAATATCAAAAATACTACCAACTTATTGAAGAATCAAAAGTGTATTTCGACGGACTGATGACCACAATTCCTTTGGGTATCATCACAATCAATATGCAAAATACGATTATCACATGCAACCCGATTACGGAAAAAATGTTCAAATCAGGCAATCTCACAGGAAAAAATATTTGTGATTTTATTCCTGCCATAGCATATTTGGATTTCAACAAGCCTGTTATCAATGCACTGGTGAAAATTGCCGGCAATTCGGGAAACAATTTTGAACTGAACAGTTTCAGCATCAATATTGATAATAAAAAAAAAGCAATAGGCATCATTTTGCGCGATTTAAAAGAAATTCAGAAATTACAGGAAGAATTAAACAGAAAAGACAAGCTTGCTTCCGTCGGACAATTGGCAGCCGGCATAGCGCATGAAATCCGCAATCCGTTAAGTTCCATCAAAGGCTTTGCGAGAATTTTTGAAGAAAATGCCAAAGAAGGCAGTGAAGAAAAAGCGCTTGCGCAAATCATGAACCAAGAAATCTGCCGCGTTGACAAGGTTATTTCCGATTTGCTCGAGTTTTCCAAACCGAATACCCTTGTCTTGAATAAAGTCTCCCTGCAAAAGCTTATTGAACAGGTTGAAAAATCGCTTATGCTTCAAGCAAAAGAACATGGTATACGATTTGTCAACGAAATAGCCATACAGGAACTTACTTTGGATTTCGACAGGATGATACAGGTTTTTTATAACCTGCTCATCAATTCCATCGAAGCGATGCATAAAATTTCCGATGACAACAAAAAAACAATAACCATTAAAGCATGGCAGGAACAAAATAACGCGCTTATCACCATTCAAGACAAGGGACAAGGAATACCGCAAAACAAACTTTCCAGTCTGTTCACCCCCTATTACACCACAAAAGCGAAAGGAACCGGACTTGGACTTGTCATAGTGCAAAAAATCATTGAAGCCCATAAAGGCACGGTCAAAGCGGAAAGTGAAGAAAATGCGGGCACAACCTTTATTATTACGCTGCCGATAAACTAAAGAGGAATGTATGAACAACCATATTCTGATTGTCGATGACGATAAATCCCATGGACTCATGCTTGAAACGCTTTTGAAAAAATGGCAGTTTAAAATTTCAAGAGCTGAAAACGGACTTGAAGCCGTTGAAAAAATAAAAGAAACCCCCTATGATTGCGTACTCATGGATATCCGTATGCCGAACATGGACGGCGTCACGGCTTTAAAATTCATTCATGCGTATAATCCCGCCATTCCTATTGTTATGATGACGGCGTTTTCCGATATCGACAATGCCGTTGAATGCGTCAAAAACGGAGCATACGATTATCTCACCAAACCACTTGATTTTGACAGACTGAAAATCACCCTCGATAACAGCCTTGAACATGCGAAATTAAAAAAACAAGTGAAATCAATGGAAATGGAATTTCAAACCGATATTATCGGCAACAGCAAAGCTATTATCGAATTGAAATCATTGATAAAAAGTTTCGCTCCTTCGGACGCGACCGTTTTAATTCATGGCAAATCAGGCACCGGCAAGGAACTTGTCGCCCGCACCATTTACGAATTAAGCCACCGCAAAGACAAACCGTTTGTAACGGTCAACTGTGCAGCCCTTTCTGAAACGCTTTTGG
>DONZ01000216.1:0-231 GCA_003512875.1 Desulfovibrio sp.
TTAAAGTGGCTAAATCCATATTTTTTCACCAGTTAACTATTGCTTAAAATGAAAATGGTGCGTAAAAACCATTTGCACTTATTTAATAAACGTACTAGTTAAAAAAGTCCAGTGCTTTTTAAACTATAAAAAAGAGTATGTCCGCATATTCTCATACACACAAGGAAGATTTTGTGATTACAAGAAATAATGCTATCCGCAATATCGCTATCATTGCCCACGTTGACCATG
>DONZ01000216.1:557-4456 GCA_003512875.1 Desulfovibrio sp.
TCATTGCCCACGTTGACCATGGCAAAACCACTTTGGTTGACGGTTTATTCCGTCAAAGCGGCTTATTCCGCGCTGACCAACAACTTGACGACCGTATGATGGACAGTATGGAGCTTGAACGTGAACGGGGCATCACCATTGCCGCAAAAAACTGTGCCGTTTCTTGGAACGGTGTGCGTATCAACATTATCGACACCCCGGGACACGCCGATTTTGGCGGAGAAGTGGAACGGGCTTTATCCATGGTCGATGGAGTTGTTCTTTTGGTTGATTCCTCAGAAGGCCCTCTCCCGCAAACCCGTTTCGTGCTTCGCAAGGCTCTTGCCCTGAAACTTCCCGTTATTGGCGTTATCAATAAAATTGACAGAAAAGATGCCCGTCCGGAAGAAGTCCTCAATGAACTCTATGAGCTTTTCATCGACCTTGACGCCAACGATGAGCAGTTGGAATTTCCTGTTCTTTATGCTATCGGGCGTGAAGGTGTCGCTATGTATAATATCGGAGATAAATCCGAAAACCTTAGTCCTTTGTTTGAAACAATTTTAAAATATATTCCGGGACCAAGTTATGATGATGAGCTGCCTTTTCAAATGCTTGTGACGGATCTTGATTATTCCGATTATTTGGGCCGCCTTGCTGTGGGCAGAATAAAAAACGGCAGGGTGCACGGCAAGGAAAGTTTGGTTTGTATAGGGAGCGACGGCACGCCTAAAAATTTGCGAGCCACCAAATTGCAGGTATACCAAGGCAAGCAGATGATTGACGTGGAAAGTGCCGAACCCGGTGACATTATCGTTATGGCGGGCATTGAAGACGCGACAATCGGCGATACCATCTGCACGAAAGACAATCCGGTTGCTTTGCCCCGTATCCATGTTGACGAGCCGACCGTGGTTATGAATTTTTCCATCAACAGCTCCCCGCTTGCGGGGCGTGAGGGAAAAATCGTTCAATCCCGCAGAATAAAAGAGCGTCTTGAAAAGGAAGCTTTGCGAAATGTGTCTATCCGCGTTGAGGATACGGAAGACAGGGACAGTTTCATTGTGAAAGGACGCGGCGAGTTTCAAATGGCTATCATTGTGGAAACTATGCGGCGCGAAGGGTTCGAGCTTACCGTCGGACGTCCTGAAGTCATTATGCATGAGGAAAACGGGGTTGTTTACGAACCTATTGAAGAAGTGCATATTGATTGCGATGAAAACTTTATGGGCGTTGTGACTGAAAAACTCTCTTTCAGGAAAGGGCGTATGTCCAACTGCGTCAACCATGGAACAGGGCGGGTACGTCTGACATTTTCCGTGCCCGCGCGGGGGCTCATCGGCTATCGTGACGAGTTTTTAACCGATACCAGAGGCACAGGCATCATGAACTCCACAATGAGCGGTTATGAGGAATACCGCGGCGATTTCGTCTCCCGTTTGACCGGTTCGCTTATCGCTGACCGCGCAGGCAATGCCGTTGCCTATGCTTTATACAATTTGGAACCGCGCGGAACGCTTTTTATTGTTCCCGGCGACCCGGTTTACGAAGGAATGGTTATCGGGGAACACAACAAGGATAACGATATTGATGTGAACCCGACAAAAGAGAAGAAATTAACCAACATGCGCGCGGCAAACAAAGATGAAAATATTATTTTGACGCCAGTTCGTCCTATGACGCTGGAACATGCTTTGCACTTCCTGCGCGAAGACGAAGTTTTGGAAGTGACTCCGGAATCCTTGCGCATACGCAAAACGGAACTCAGTGCGCAAAAACGTTACGCTATGGGCGGCGGCAGAAAGAGAATATAAGTTTAACGGTTTGTTTTGATTGTTTTAAAAAGCCCGTTTTTGATAAGCGGGCTTTTTTGCGGGGAATTTTCATTATTGATTTAAAGGCAGGCGAAATAATAGTACAATATGTTGACAATGTATTGTTAACGTATTATTTATATGAAAAGGAGTTCATATGGAACAAAGCACGATAAGCATTCGTATAGACAGCCAATTAAAAAAAGATTTTGAAGAGTTTTGTAAAAATGTTGGTATGAATATGACAACCGCAATTTCTATTTTTGCAACAACAGTTGTGAAAGAACAACGGATCCCTTTTGAAATTTCAGCAGACCCTTTTTACAGTGAAAAAAATATGGTACGTTTGCGTAAGTCCATGCGGGAAATGGAAGAAAACGGGGGAACAGTGCATGAGGTAATTCATGATTAAATCTTGGTCTGATGATGCTTGGGAAGATTTTTTATATTGGCAAGAACAAGATAAAAAAACTTTAAAAAGAATACTTGAATTGATTAAAGATATAGACCGCAATCAATACAAGGGAATTGGCAAGCCTGAAAGATTATCGGGGGATTTGTCCGAATATTGGAGTAGACGCATTGATCAAAAAAATAGAATAGTGTATAGAATTTTTAATAATAACATTCAAATTATTCAATGCGGGTCGCATTATCGTGATAAATAATATGTACCGACAATGAAATAAAAAGCCCGTTTGTGATAAGCGGGCTTTTATGTTTTTTTGAATTGCATGAAAGCTATTTAATGCCGATTTCTTCATCTGTGAGGTAGCAAGCGGGGTCTTCCGCCCACACGTCGCCATGGACGGCTTCCGCTCTTGCACGGAAGTTGCCGCCGCAGATATTGAGGAATTTGCATTTTGCACAGCGCCCTTTCACATGGGGGCGTTTATCTTTGAGCTGGTGTAAAAGTTCAATATTGGGATCGACCCAAATTTCGGAGAAAGGTCTTTCAAGAACATTTCCAAAAACATGGTGGCGCCAAAATTGGTCGGCGCTGACTTTGCCGTCCCAAGAAATGCAGGCGAAACCCCGTCCTGAGCTGTTGCCTTCGTTGAATTGCAAAAGTTCGAAAACTTCTTCAGCCCGTTTCGGATCTTCTTTTTGCAGACGCATCCAAAGGTACGGACCGTCCGCATGGTTATCGACGGTCAGCACTTCTTTTTGATAGCCCTGATCATAGAGTTCACGGGTCTTATCCATGATGAGATCCAGCATGTCGCGGGTTTCCTGGTGGGTTAAATCTTCTTTAATCAATTCACTGCCGCGTCCGGAATAAACCAAATGATAAAAGCAGACTCGTGGAATGTCACGTTCTTTCATGAGGGTGAAAATTTTGGGAACTTCCGCCGCATTGCGTTTGTTTATGGTAAAACGCAAGCCGACTTTGATACCTTCTTCACGGCAATAATCAAGTCCTTCCAAGGCTTTTTTGTAAGCTCCTTTCACGCCGCGGAACGCGTCGTGCACCTCTTCTCCGCCGTCCAGAGAAACACCCACATAAGAAAGCCCGACATCTTTCAAGATTTTTGCCATATTTCTGTCAATGAGCGTTCCGTTGGTGGAAATCACAGCCCGCATGCCTTTGTTTGTCGCGTATTTCGCAAGTTCCGGCAAATCCTTGCGGACTAAAGGCTCGCCTCCGGAAAAGAGCATGACCGGCGCTCCGAATTGAGCCAAATCGTCAATCATTGTTTTAGCTTGTTCCGTGGATATGGGGTCTGTGCCGTTTTCTTCAAGAGCATGGGCGTAGCAGTGGACGCATTTCAAATTGCAGCGCTGCGTCATATTC
The DNA here is from genome assembly GCA_003512875.1 of Desulfovibrio sp. GTDB lineage: Bacteria > Desulfobacterota > Desulfovibrionia > Desulfovibrionales > Desulfovibrionaceae > Taurinivorans > Taurinivorans muris. Next base: position 4,146 of record DONZ01000216.1, read on the forward strand.
CAGACAACAACAGGCTTTTTGTCAGCGGAAAATTGCAGCAGATGGGAGGGAAGCTTTCCGGAATGCCTGCCGTAGCGAAGAGCGTCAGAGGGTTCGACTTGGTCACAGTATAACTTTGAAATACCTATCATATATCTTCCTTTTCTTGTGTTGAACAATAAAAAATTTAAAACAGAATATAGCACAAGGCAATAATTTGCAAGCAATATTCTTGCTTATCCATGTTTGTGTTAGGAATGTTTTTTTCCTAAGATATGGATGGTTATCGGTATGATGAATCCGGCAAAAACAAGCGCCAGCAAGAGCAGGGC
>DONZ01000223.1 GCA_003512875.1 Desulfovibrio sp.
GTACTCCCGCCGACTTTGAAAATATTGAAAAGGAAATGCATGCCATAGCGGAACGGAATTTGCCTTTTGAACGTTCTGTCATGTCCAAAAATGATGCAATAGAATTTTTCAAGAAAAAAGGTGAGCTGTACAAAGCTGAAATCATTTCAGAAATTGAAGCCGATACGGTTTCTTTATATAAACAAGGCGATTTCATCGATCTTTGCCGCGGACCGCATATTCCCAACACTTCCTTTGCAAAGGCTTTTAAACTTATGTCCGTTGCAGGGGCTTATTGGCGCGGTGATGAAAAAAATCCTATGCTTTCCCGTATTTACGGAACCGCATTTGCTGATGAAAAAGAATTGAAAACCTATCTGAACAGACTTGAAGAAGCGAAAAAGCGCGACCATAGGAAACTTGGAAAAGAACTCGGACTTTTCACGTTTTACGACGATGTCGCCCCAGGCATGGCATTTTGGCTGCCGAAGGGCATGATGCTCAGAACCATATTGGAAGATTTTTTACGCCGCGAGCATTTGAAACGGGGCTATGAGCTTGTGCAGGGCCCGCAAATCATGCGTAAGGAATTGTGGGAGAAATCTGGGCATTACGACCATTACCGCCAAAACATGTATTTCACCGAAATTGAAAACGCCGTCCATGGGGTCAAGCCTATGAACTGTGTCGGGCATCTTCTTATGTACAACAACAGCTTGCATAGCTATAAGGAACTGCCTGTCCGCATGTTTGAACTCGGGCTTGTGCACAGACATGAGATGAGCGGCGCGTTGCACGGGCTTTTGCGTGTCCGCCAATTCACTCAGGATGATGCGCATATCATTTGCACCCCTGAGCAATTGGAAGATGAAATTATCAGTATCATGAACTTTTCCGCCGACTTAATGGCTCTGTTCGGGTTCAGTTACAAATTATTCATTTCAACCCGTCCGAAAGACAGCATAGGCACTGACGAAGCATGGGAACTTTCCACGCAGGCTCTTATCCAAGCTGTGAAGAAAGAAGGAAAAGAGTATCAAATCAACGAAGGTGACGGTGCTTTTTACGGACCTAAAATAGATATTAAAGTTACCGACGCTATCGGACGTGAATGGCAGCTTTCAACCATTCAGGTCGATTTCAACTTGCCGGAACGCTTTCAAATCGAATATGTCGGACAAGACGGCGAAAGACATAGACCCGTTATGGTCCACCGTGCGATTTTGGGTTCTTTGGAACGTTTTATCGGTGTGCTTACGGAACACTATGCAGGCGCATTCCCGACCTGGCTTGCGCCGGTTCAGGCAAGAATTTTAAATGTTACCGACGCCCAGCTTGATTTTACGAGAGAGGCCGTGAAAAAATTACAAGCTGCCGGAATACGCGTCGAAGCTGATACGAGAAATGAAAAACTTGGCTTTAAAGTACGTGAAGCCCAGCTTGCAAAGATACCTTTTATTCTCGTCATCGGGGATAAGGAAGTTGAAGAAGGTGGCGTAAATATTCGCCTTCGCACGGGGGAAAACTTAGGTTTGCAATCACTTGACGAAACTATTAAAACCATCCGTGACGATAATGACAAACCATTTAAAACTGGAGGAATGAGCTATAGCTTCGCCTAACATGAAACCACGTCGTGAAGTGCCTCAGCAAGACGGCACAAGACGCAATGAACAAATCCGAGCTCGTGAAGTTCGAGTTATCGGTGCGGAAGGGGAACAAATTGGTATTCTTTCAAAACAAGAAGCGATAGATCTTGCAAAAGAACATGGTCTTGACCTTGTGGAAGTTGCAGCGACGGCAGATCCGCCTGTTTGCCGTATCATGGATTTTGGTAAATTCAAATACGAACAGCAGCAAAAGAAAAAAGAACAAAAGAAAAACCAAACTGTTGTTCAGATTAAAGAAATTAAAATCCGCCCCAAAACAGATGATCACGATTATGAAACAAAACTTCGCCATATCCGCCGTTTCTTGGAAGATGGTGATCGCTGTAAAGTCACTGTGTTTTTTAGAGGACGGGAAATTGTTCATAAAAGCCGTGGACAAGCGATTTTAGACCGCATTGTCGAAAATACGAAAGATCTCGCCAAGGTCGAAGCAGAACAAAACGTTGAAGGCCGCACCTTGCAGATATTGCTCATTCCCCTTGGGAAAAAATAATCGAAAGCCACATACGTGGCTTTTTTTATAATCTTTATCCGAAAGTAGACATTCGTTTTATTTTGATATACATTGCACAGATACATTAATTATAAAGATAGGATACTATGGCTGTTTCAAAAGATCTTGTAATTGGCTTGGCCGGGCTTGGCACTGTCGGCTCCGGGCTGGTGCAGTTATTAAAAAACAATGCGGCTGAAATAGAACAGAGAACCGGAAAAAAAATCTTTGTCAAATATGTTGCCGTTCGTAATATTGATGTCAAGAGAGAAATTCCGAAAGAGGCGCAGCTTATCAATGATCCTCTTCTTATGGCGGAAGATCCTGAGGTTCAAGTGATAGTTGAATTAATCGGCGGAACGACTTTGGCAGGAACACTTATAAAGAAAGCTTTAGAAAACGGAAAATCTGTCGTAACGGCAAATAAAGCGCTTCTTGCCGAAAAAGGCGAAGAGCTTTTCGCCCTTGCGGAAGAAAAAAATCTCTCCTTAGCGTACGAAGCAAGCGTTGCAGGTGCTATTCCCGTTGTTCAGACAATAAAAGACAGCTTGGCGGGAAATAAAATTGAAACGATTTTCGGTATTTTAAACGGTACGAGCAATTATATTTTATCGGAAATGTCTTCACATGGCACCGAGTTTGACGAGGCTTTGAAAATGGCACAAAAACTCGGATTTGCCGAGGCTGATCCGACTCTTGATATTGACGGATTTGATGCCGCCCATAAGCTCAAATTACTTATCCGTCTTGCATGGGGCGTTCATTATCCTTATGAAAAGCTTTCCGTGCAAGGTATCCGCAATATCAGCGCCATGGATATTGCTTTCGCGCGAAGCCTCGGATATTCCATAAAATTGCTGGGGCAGGCAGGACGCACCCATGATGAGATAGAAGCTGCCGTCAGTCCGGTACTTATTCCTTCGTCTGCAATGCTCGCAAGGGTTGACGGCGCATTCAACGCCATTCATATCAACGGCAATGCTGTCGGTTCTCTGTTTTTGCATGGGCTCGGGGCTGGAAGCCTGCCGACCGCAAGCGCTGTTCTTGGTGATATCATGTCGCTTATGAAAGATATTTACGACAGTACCGGTTACGTCATGCAAAAATTACCCCTCGCTTCAATGGCTAAACCCGAAGATTCCGTTTCATCATGGTATTTGCGGCTTATGGTGCATGATATCGTAGGGGTTTTGCGTGACATAGCGGGAATTTTTGCAAAGCATTCTATCAGCATTGCCCAAGTCATTCAAAAAAAGAAACAGGAAAACGGCGTGCCGCTGGTTTTTATGACCCATGAAACAACGGTTGAAGCAATGAAAAATGCATTGCAGGAAATAGAAGCGACAAAAATTTTAAATTGCAAACCTGTTGCATTTCGTGTGCTTGAATTACTTTAGAGAGGAAATTATGGCTGTAAGCATTAATGAAAATCTTTGCTGCGGAGATAAACTTTGCATCAATATTTGTCCTTGCGAATGTATTGAATTGAATGGTGAAAATAAAGCCGTTCTCAGCCGTAAGGGAAGTTTAACCTGCATTTCCTGCGGGCAGTGCATCGCTGTTTGTCCCAAGGGAGCCATCTCTCTTGAAATCAACGATAATGTGGAAAAAGGGGAAAGCATTTCAGGTTGTTATCCTTCTTTTGACACGCTTAAAAATATGATACAACTGCGCCGTTCCGTGCGACAATATAAAAACTGCCCTATTCCCAATGAAGATATTGAAAAAGCCCTTGATATCGTGCGTTTCGCCCCAACGTCCAAAAACAAGCAATATGTAAAATGGGTCGTTATCAACGGCAAGGAAAAAGTCCGTCAATTAGCTGATTTGGTTATAGATTTCATGCGAAGCATACCCTCCGCGAAGCGAATGGTCGCAAGCCATGAACACGGGGAAGATCCCATTTTCCGCGGGGCGACTTGCGTAATTTTTGCATACTGCGATAAGGAAATCGGTGAACGTTTCGGCACAATTGACTGTACCATTGCCGCGAGCTATTTGGAATTATTGCTGCCAAGCATGGGCATTGGAACGTGCTGGGCGGGGTTTGCCATCGGTGTTGCAAGACAATACGCACCTATCAATGAATTTTTAGGGCTTAAAGATACGGATATTGTTGAAGCGGGACTTATGATCGGTTATCAAAAAACAAAATACAGAAATATCCCCCCGCGCAAAAAAGCGGAAATTCTTTTTGTATAGCACAGGCTCGGCTTTTTTTTGTAATATTGGAAAATAGAGCATAAAACTATTGAAAGGATTGACATGTTCAATCCTTTTTTTATTGCCGTTTCAACACAAAACATACCAGCTTTGCTGGTGAGATACGAAAAATTTTCAGACATAAGATTGTTAAATTTATTCTGAAAGAAACAGAATTTTAAGGAAACAGACGTTATGAACGCGGAAGCTAATTACCGTATCAGTTGAAAAATATTATATAGTTACGCATGATAAGACTAAATGGAACAAAATTTAGGAGCGGTTTGTCAACGAAGTGAGATTGGCAAATCCGTTTAAAAACGCCTTAACTGTAAATCAAATACCTTTTGAGCACTGAGAAAGTTCAGCAGTTAATCCAACGCCGTCGATTCATATTTTAAACCAAATCCATGAGCGCATAAGTAAGCTGCGCTGTGATAAAATCGGAAAGAACGCTGTCTTCACGTGGGGCAAGTTCAACAACATCAAAACCGATGAGAGTTCTGTTTTCAACCGCTTTTTTTGCCAAGTTGAGAGCTTGATACCATTGCAATCCGCCGGCAACGGGCGTTCCCGTATCCGGAATGACGGAAGGGTCCAAACCGTCCACATCAAAGGTGATAAAAACTTTATCCGGAAAATCCTTTGGAAGAAGATTTTCAGGAATGGCGTTTTGGCATAAATATTCAGCGTCCCAGCTGACAACACGGTGTTTTTTTCTTGCTTCATATTCTTCCAAACAATATGCCCTGTTGCCCAGCTGCACAAGAGGCAGACCCAAATCGTCGACAGCACGCCGCATAACGCTTGCATGGCTCCATTTCGTTCCGGAATATTCATTGCGTAAATCGGCGTGTGCGTCGAACTGCACAATACCGAAATTTCCATATTCTTCCTTGAGCGCTTTTAACGCGCCATAGGTAATGCTGTGTTCGCCGCCAAGCAAAATGGGAAATTTTTTAAGAGCAAGAACATTTTTGACCGTCTGGTAAATATTTTCCATGACAACTTCGGCAAATTTTTCGCAGTCAACAGGAATATGGGTGAAAATTCCTCTTTCTCCGGGAGAGCTATGCCCGTTGAAAAGTTCCAATTGGTCAGAGGCGTCAAGAATTGCGTCGGGACCTTTTGCCGTTCCCCCGCCATAGCTTACGCTTGCTTCATAAGGAACCGGAATGATATGATAAAAACAATTCTCCGCATTTTTCGCTTCCACTTCCGAACCTAAAAAACGTTTTGCATATTCTTGCATGGCAAGTCCTTTTTATTGTTTTAATTCTTGCAGAATTTTCTGGCTTATGCTTTGGCAGGCAATATCGTCTTCTTTTTGATTTTCAATGATACTGATAATTTTTTCCTTATATTCAGGCATCGCTTTTGCAAAAATGCCGACAGCTTCGTAACATGTCAGTCGCAGGGGAGCATGGTCGCAAAAATTGCTGTCGCCTTCTTTGTCGTGAATATAGGAAATAAGCACATTTCCATAAATTTTCGCAAGTTTTTCGCTATGCGTCAGGCTTTGGGCGAAGGCAAGGGGAATGCCCCAGCCGATATTGCCGGATTCTTCATTCATGTGCCACATAAAACGGCGCATGCAAATTTGCGCTTGTTCCTTATCTTTTTCAAAAAGTTTGGCGATGCTTATCCCTATTGCCAGGGCTGCTTTGTCCGCAATATTCTTTTCCTGCGGCAGGCAGGCGAAAAGGGCGTTGATGACTTCCATTTCCGGAACTTCCATCAATTCGGGAGGCAAGTAATTTGTATCGTTGATTATATTGTTTTCAAACCATGTGCGGATGAGCTTTTTGTTTGTTCTGAACGTTGACATATCGCAATCCTTTTTATTCGGTTGTTTTTATGGTAGCCATGATTTGGCATTAGTCAAGCCGTTCTTTTTAAAGAAAATTTAAATTTTTCCAAAAAATCGCTTGACTTTATTTCAAAAGCAAGTGAAAAGACTGTGTTGTATTAAGAAAATCACAACAAAATTTAATAATATAGAAATATGTGTCAAGGACTATGGAGGTCATAATGAGTACACCTGGAAAAAACTTAGAAGGTGCTGTAAAAACCGCAAATGGTGTTGAATTGAACGGTGTTCTTTTGCAACCTATTACCGAACAATGCAATGGTTGTGATCGTATTCGCACATTTGAAGGTCAAGAATTTTGCAGTAGTTATGCTATTCCTTCTAAGAAGTGGACTCTTGGAAGATGCAACTTTGCAACCCACATTAAAGTTGAAGTTGTTGCAAAAGCTAAAGTTAACCCACTTAAAGCTTCTAAACGTGCTGCAAAAGGTCGTTAATAGACCGAACATTTTTTCTAAGCCCTCGCTGAGGGCTTTTTTTTTACCAATGTGCCTTTTAAAGTTTTTTATATAGAGTGATTCAAAAGGAAATGATATGAAAGAAAAAATATTGTCTGCCTTGTCAAACACCCGTGACGAGGTGATTTTTTTACAGCAGTCGATGACGAGATTTCCGGCTTATGGTCCCAATGAGGGGGGAATCGGTGAATTTCATAAAGCCGAATGGATAGAAAAATTGGTTCGTTCCTGGGGCGTAACTGCCATTGAACACTATGATGCCGCTAATGAGCGGGTTCCGAGCAAAATCCGTCCCAATATGGTGATAAGACATAAGGGAAAATCGGAAAAAACGCTTTGGATTGTCGGACACATGGATGTTGTGCCTCCGGGAAACGAAAGTTTATGGAAGACTTCTCCTTTTGAGGCTGTGCTTGACGAAGATGACAGTGACATCATCAGAGGCCGCGGGGTGGAAGACAATCAGCAGGCTATTGTTTCGGGACTTCTTATTTTGCACGAGCTTGTCAAAAATTCCTATGAGCCTGATTTGAGTTTTGCTCTTTTGCTGGTTTCCGATGAAGAAACGCGGAATACGTTCGGTATCAATCACGTTTTAAAAGAAAATCCAAATCTTATTAAAAAAGATGATTTGGTGCTGGTGCCTGATTTTGGCACAAAAGAAGGAAATTTGATTGAAATCGGCGAAAAAGGCGTCTTATGGCTGAAAATTGAAATTGAAGGCAGACAATGCCATGGTTCAACACCCGACGAAGGCATTAACGCATTTGTGGCTATGAGCGATATGGTCTTGCAAATAAAGAAAATAGAAGATTTCTTTACAGAAAGAAATGAACTTTTTTCGCCGACAAGGACAACGATTGTACCGACACGCCATACTGAAAATGTTCCCAATATCAACACCATTCCTGGAAAAGAAATTTTTTATTTGGATTGCAGGATATTGCCGGAGCATGACACGCAAACCGTTATCGGCAAGGTACGGGAATTAAGTACGGAAATTGAAAGGAAGCATTCTGTTTCCATACAAATTTCCGTTGACAATTTGGAGGAGAGTTCTCCGGAAACAAATGCGGATGCCGAAGTTGTGCAAAAACTTAAAAAAGCAATTTTTGAAACATACGGACTTATGTGCAAAACCGGCGGAGTCGGCGGTGCGACTGTCGGCTGTAAAATACGGAGTTTAGGTATTCCGGTTGCAGTTTGGTCAAGCGCTATTCCCAATTATCACCAGCCGAACGAAGGTTCCAGGATTTCAAACGCCATCGGAGATGCAAAAACTTTCGCCCGTTTGCTTTTTAATTAAATTTTCTTCCTGCATTTATTATTGCTTTTTTTTGTATTTTGGCATATTTTTCATCAATACCCTAAAGTGATACGATATGCGGACTATACAAATAATCAATTGTAAATGGTATAATGCAACCTTTTGGTATGCACTCTATTTAACAAAAATACTTAATGAACACGGGCATGAAAGTATTCTTGTCACTATTCCGAATAGTTTAGGCATTCAAAAGTTGGAAGAGTTGGGTATCGATTATACGGAGCTTCCTTTAAATTCTTTTTCACCTGCGGATATTTATGCTTCGTATCGGGGATTTTCAAAACTTTGCAGGGAATTTAGACCTGATATTGTCAACTGTCACCGCGGGGAAGCGTTTTATCTTTTTTCTTTCTTAAAAAAAGTATACGGGTATGAGCTTATCCGCACACGCGGTGACCAAAGAAAGCCGAGCGAAAATTTCATCAATAAATTTTTGCATAATTCGGTTGCGGACGCCATCATTACGACAAATTCCGATATGTCGGAATATTTTCATAAAAAATTGCATGTGCCTGAAAATAAAATTCATACCATTTTAGGCGGGGTTGATACAAAAAAGTTTTTTCCGCAAAAAGAAAACCAAAACGCATTCAAAATCCGATACGGTTTTAAAGAAGATGATGTTTTGCTTGGCATTATCGGCAGATTAGATGCCATAAAAGGCTTTCATGAAACAATTCTCGCTTTTCACAAGGCAGCCGGGCAATCTGAATCAGCCTGCAAAAATCTTCATTTGCTTGTCGCCGGTTTGGATTGCGATTTTACCATAGAAGATTTGAAAGACTTTTGTAAAGAACATGGAATTTCACAGGAACATATACATTTTTATTCTTATCTTGCCGATATGAATGCTTTTATGAACATGCTCGATGTTGGTGTTGTCGCGTCCCTTGGTTCTGAAACCATAGCCCGCGTCGCTTTTGAGCTTATTGCCTGCCATACCCCGATTATCGGCTCCCGTATCGGAGTTATGCCTGATATTCTTGAAAATGAATATTTGTTTAATGCCGGACAGGTTTCCGAAATGACGGGACTTTTTATTAAATGTTTGAATAAAGGGTATCGGGAACGGCTTTTGCGCTCGTGCTTGAATAATTTTTACGGCAAAAATACGGAAACATCGTTGTATGGCTGGTCGTTGGAAGATTTTTATCAAAAAACGATACAGGTTTATTCACAGCTTTTTTAACCGGTATAACGAAAAGAGGAAATAGTATGATTACAGCTTTTGCCAGTGACAACACCGCAGGCGCTTCGGAAGAAATAATGCGTGCCATAGCCGATGCGAACAAAGGGTATGCGGTTCCTTACGCCTTGGATGATTTCAGTAATCAATCCGACGAGATTTTCAGCAGGATTTTCGGCGATGTCACTGTTTGCTACACATTGAGCGGAACCGGCGCCAACGTCGTGGCGCTCAAAGCCATGCTCAGACCATGGCAAGGGGTCATCTGCGCGGATGTTTCACACATCAATACGGAAGAAGCCGGAGCGCCGGAAGTGATAACTGGCTCTAAACTTCTGCCGGTTCCATCCTATGAAGGCAAAATTAAAACAGAAGATATCGTAGCGTTTCTGCACGACAAAGACTCGTTCCACAGAGTGAGTCCGAGAGTTGTTTCCATTACGCAATCAACCGAAAAAGGCACGTTGTACTCCATAGAGGAAATTAAGAAAATTTGCTCCTTCGCCCATGAAAACGATTTATTGGTCCACATGGACGGCTCCCGCATCGCCAATGCCGTGGCGGCGTTGGATTGCGATATAAAAACCATAACGAAAGATGCCGGAGTTGATGTTTTATCGTTTGGCGGTTCAAAAAACGGTTTGGTTTTCGGCGAAGCCGTTGTCTTTTTCAATAAAGCGCTTTCACGGGATTATATGACCATGCGCAAACAGTCGTTGCAGCTTATTTCCAAAATGCGTTTTGTGAGCGCGCAATTCAATGAATTTTTCAAAAATGATTTA
>DONZ01000124.1 GCA_003512875.1 Desulfovibrio sp.
AGAATTTCATATTCGTTTCTTTTGATATCATATTGGGTTAAAAGCATATCGCATTTTGTTTGATAATATGTTGCCAGTCTGTTTATTCTTCCCCAAAAACCTTGTTGCGTAATATCCGGAAAAATTTTTTTCCAACGTTGATTTCTTTGTGAAATATAATCGTTCATATCTTTTCCTGTTTATTGAGTTTTTTCTAACCTAAAACAAGAAGAAAAAAAATTCAACGCTAAAATAAAAACTATTGACTATTTTAACGTTAAAATATATTGTATTAAAAAATATAACATTAAATAATTAAAGGAGAACGTATGCTTTTAACTGTTTTTGGAAACACGGTTACTGATGAACGCTTTTCATGGGTAACAAAAGAAAAGGACATAGCCTTATTAAGACACGCTATTAAATTAGGCTATAAGGCAAAAGAATTAGGAAATGAACCATATGCAAGCGTATTGGCGGGACCCAACGGGGAAATTTTGGAGGAAGGTTTGAATACATGTTTTACTGACAATGATCCGACGGCGCATGGTGAGATGAATTTAGTCCGTCAAGCCGCAGCGAAATATGATCCTGAATTTTTATGGAAATGTTCCATCTATGTTCCGGGGACGCCTTGCCCCATGTGCAGTTGTGCTATTTTTTTTGCCAATATCGGACGCTTAGTGGTTGCAACTTCCATTTATGATGAAGGGACATACACTACATGGGATGTGCCGGAATTACGATTAACGCCTCAAGAAATTTGGAAAAAAGGAAATAAAGACATTGTAATCAGCGGACCTTATCCAGAATTGACTGAGGAGTGTAAAGCGAAACTTAACGGGTTTAATCCGCTGGATTATGCGTATTATCAAAAAACGCTTTCTTCCTTAATAAAAAGATAAATAAAAAACAGGCAGACAATTATGCAGGACATGGCTCTATATTTGGACCGTAAAACAGCGCAAAAAGGGCTTTTAGGTATTTTGATTGCTGCGATAGGTCAAGGGACAATACCGCTTTATTGGATTTTATTAAGTGCTGTAACGGCAGAAACAGCCATATGTTATAGAGCAATTTTTGGTTTTGTTTTTATGTGCTTATTCCTTTTGTTACGGAATGTCAGACGGGAATTTTTACAAGATATAAGACTGAAAGAGAATTGGATTTATATTGGTTTTGCAAGTTCTGTGAATTTTTTTGTGTGGTTTTTACTTGTATGGGGTGCACAAAACGGTTTTGTTCTTGAGCTTGGTTTTGGACAATTTGTACAGCCGTTATTTTGTGCGCTCATGGGAATGATACTTTTTAAGCAAACATTGGGGCATCTGAAAGCAATTGCGTTAATCATTGTTTTTATAGGTGTTGGATGCATGTTTTTTATTTATGGTTCATTTCCTTGGCTAGCGTTATTGGTTGGTTTTTTTAGCGCATATTATTTAGTTTTAAGAAAACAGGCGCCGGCTGGTTGTATTTCCGGGCTGATATTTGAAAACTTTTATAATTCGTTAATGGCGATACCCCTTTTACTGTTTATAGGGGCAGAAAGTGTCAATATGTTCATGCCTTCAACTATTCATTTGATAATATTACTGTTTGGCGCTGGCTGTATCACAAGTATCACTCAAATAATTTTTGTCTATGGGGTTCAACGCTCAACAATGCTGACTATGGGATTTACGGGATATTTATCACCAATCATCACGGTTTTTGTTGGGGTTGTGTTTTGTAACGAAGCGGTTTCGGTTGATAAGATATTTGGTTTCTGCTGTATAGGTTTAGCATTAGTGCTTGTTTTTATAGACACTGTGCGGACAGCTGAAACGGTATCTGACAAATAACTCGCAGGAGGTCGTATGGGTGCTTTTTTTGATATGTCAGTATTGGCAAGTTTAGCTTTTTTGGCAGTAATGCTGCTTGTCGGAGTGCTGTTGCGGGCAAAAGTAACGTTTTTCCAAAATTTTTTGGTTCCGGCTTGTATTATTGGCGGCATTATCGGTGCAATTATTATGAATACCACGTCCATACCCGGGATAAATCAAAAACTGTATGAACAGCTTGCTTATCATTTCTTCGCATTCTCGTTTATATGTCTTGGTTTGCGCGGGACTGGCTACATCCAGAAGGAAGAATGCAGCGATACAACTAAAGAACTTGTAAAAGGTTCTATTTGGCAAGGTTTTATGTTTTATATGAGTATGTGTTCACAAGTTCTTGTAGCTACTGCTGTTATTTATTTGATTAATTTTATTTTTCAAAAAGATTTTCTTGCCTGTATGGGATTTTTAGGAGCTCAAGGCTTTACTGCTGGTCCCGGTGCGACCCTTAGCTCCGGTTTATTATGGGAAAAGTTTGGTCATGCAAATATGGGACAAGTGGGGTTAGCTTTTTCCGGAATAGGGTTCATAGTTTCTTTTGTGATAGGTGTTCCTCTTGTTCGCTGGGGATTGCGTAAAAAGCTCAATACGTTTCCTGTTGGAAATTTTGATAAAGAAATGCTTACAGGTATTCATGATAAGGAAAATACTCCTGTCGGAATGCATCAAGTCACCACGACAGCAAACGTTGACAGTTTGGCGTTTCATATTGCCCTTGTTCTCGGTACATGGATTATTACCTATTATTTGGTGGATTTTATCACGTTTTATTGTTCAAAAAGCATAGCCGGCACAATTTGGGGAAATTTATTTTTTGTTGGCATGATACTTGGTATGGGAATACGGTTTATTCTGACTAAATTTAATGCCGTTCACATTATTGACAGCGATACAATGAACAGATTAACCGGCTGGTCTGTTGAATTTCTGTTGCTTTGTACCTTGGCAGGTGTTCAATTTGCTATGGTGGCAGAATATTGGCTTCCAATCATAACTGTTTCATTGGTGTTAGCTTTTTATGCATTATTCTTTTGTTTATATTTTGGCAGACGTGTACCGGGGTATTCGTTTGAAAGGACAGTCATGTTGTTCGGTACGGTAACAGGTACGATTCCTACCGGTTTATTATTGCTTAGAATGGTGGATAATGAGTATAAATCAACCGTATCAGTTGAAATTGCTTTGTCTAATTTTAATTTCTGTTTCTTATTCTATGTGAATTTAAGTTTGCATGGTTATGCGGTATATGGTTGGGGTATGCCGGCAACGTTGGCTGTTTTCTCTGCAACGTTTATCGGTTTGCTGATTCTATCCAAGCTGCTGAAAAATATCGGACCGAAGCAATATTGATTTTAGTTATTGGTATAGGGTATGAAGAAGCTGTTTTTTAACAGCTTCTCTTTTCTTATTTTGGAAAAAAGAATTGCTAATAGATTGTTATGAATAGAAAGAAAAAATACGCTGCAGTCGGCAGAATTGGAAGCACAATGTCAAATCTTACGGAACCATATCAAACAGGTGAGTATAAGACCTTGGAGCAAACGTGGATAGTGTGCGCCTTTTCAGTTTTTCAAATGCCGGTAGAGTGTGGCGAGGCTTATTCCGAGTTCTTGCGCTGTTTTTATTTTTCCTTTTGTTGAAGCGCCGTGTATGCCGAGCAGTTTTTGAATATGTTCTTTTTTGGTTTTTTGTTTTGGT
>DONZ01000044.1 GCA_003512875.1 Desulfovibrio sp.
CTGAAGAAAAATAATAAGCAAAATAGGGGATAAATCAAGCCCTCCGATCATCACGAACGGAAAGAATTTTCTAATCCTGTATAAAACCGGTTCTGTTAACGTATTGATGATCCGCACAATGGGATTATACGGGTCGGCATTGACCCATGAAAGAATGCAGGAAATAAAAATCACGAACGAATATATCGTGATAAGCGAACCGGCTATTCCCGCAACCGTTAGCAAAATATTACCTAAAACGAACATATATCCTCCGAGTAAGCACTCAATTAGATAATAATCATTTTTTCAGCAACCGTCAATACGGAAAATAAATTATTCACATAAACAACGTAAACTCTTTATTCCCAATGAAAACAAAATATCCGCCTTATTCGGGGGACAGATTTCGACAACAACCCCGACTCCGAAAACGCCATGCTCCACAAAATCATCCTTTTTAACCAAAAGATCCATGGAATACGGTTTAGCATTGCCGGAATAGCTGACCATTCTGTCTTTCCATTTCGCCTGCATTTCTGCCAAGGCTTTTAAATTCGCTTTTTCGGACTTTGAACCGGCGACTTTCGCCGTATCGGAACTTTTTTCTTTCAAATTGGAAATCTTGGCGCTTCTTTGGGAAGATTCCTTAACCGCCGCCGAACGCGCTTCGCCTGCCCTTACCCGAACGGGCTTTGCCTGCGCTTCTTCTTTTTTCTTTGCGGGAGGATAATATTTATGCACGCTGCCGCAAGCGCAACATTCAACTTTCGCAATTTCACCACCGAGCATTGAAACAACAACATGCCCCATAAGATCTTTACAACGTGTGCAACGGGCTTCAATCCTTTGACCAACAGCAACTGCCATATTTTTTCCTCACCTTTGTTTGCAATATTTTTCAGTATACGGATATTTTCAGGGAAAGACAATAAATTTATTTTGCATTCGGCTGATTTCCTTTGCAAAAAAGCCTTTCCATGAGATTGCAGAATTCATAAAGAAAAACACCTAAAAAGCAAAGGCTTAAAATGCCGATGAACATGGGAAGCATGTCCCCTCTGCCCCATGAGTCCATGATAAGAAAGCCGAGCCCCTCACGGGTTGCGAAGGATTCCGCCATAAACAAAACGGCGATGGCTGTTCCGGATGCTATCCTAAGAGCGGTCAACGCGGAAGGAAGTGCGGAAGGAATGAGCAAATGCACGAGTTTTGCCATACGAAAATGCTGTTTTGGCGTCCCTTTGACATGCAAAGGCAGGAGCGATTGAAAAGATTCGAAATATTTTTTATCCAAGTTCAAAACGCTGGCGCGGGTTACAACGATAATTTGGTAAGAAACAGTCAGAACAATAAGGAATATCCTTGAAAAATCACCGATACCCAAGATTAAAAAGAAAAGAGGAAGCAAAACGATTTTAGGAACGGGATAGGTTAAAAACAAAAAAGGAGAAAAAAAACTGTCAAACCGTTTTTTATAGCCCATATAAATACCAAGAGGAAAAGCCGCTAAAAAAGAAATCGCAAGAGCGGTGCAAACTCTGTAAGAACTTATGAAAAAATGCCCCCAAAATTCTTTTGTCCGCAAATAATCGAAAGAAAAAAACAGAACGTTTAAAGGCTTCGGCAAAATATATTCTCCAAAGCAAAGCGCTCCGATATGCCAAAAAACTCCAATCACAAAAAGTGTAAGCAAATATTTGCATAATTGTTTTAAATTTTCCATACTACTCTTGCAGCGAATGATGAATAATTTTACAGAGTTCGAAATATTCTTTTTTATCGCGGATATTTTCTTCCGCAAAATACGGATTGTCATATAGGGTATATTGAGAAACATCTTCAGAAGAAAATTTCGACAAAGACAAAATATTTCCTCCCAAGTATACGGCTTCGCCCACACTGTGCGTCACAAGCACAAAAGTGAATTGGTATTTTTTCCATAAGGATAAGATCAAATTTTGCAAATTTTCACGGTTGATAGCGTCCACGCTGGAAAGTGGTTCGTCAAGCAAAATGATTTCAGGCTTGGAAATCAAAGCCCGTCCGAGGGCGAGCCTTTGCTTTTGCCCTCCTGACAATTCACAGGGATAACGTTTTTCAAGCCCCGATAAATCAAGCTCCTGCAACATCAGCGCCACATGTTCCTGAATACGTTCCTTATCCATTTTTGCAATCTGCAAAGGAAGCATAAGGTTCTCCCTGGCATTTTTCCACGGAAACAGCCCATATTCCTGCAATACATAGGAAAGTCTGGGCATTCTTCCATATTCTTCGATAAAAGATTTGCCTTGCGGCGTGATAAATTCCACAACACCGCTCTGATACTCCTGTAACTGCGCCAAAACAGACAGGAGCGTACTTTTCCCGCAGCCGGATTTTCCGATGACGGAAAGGCTTTTCCCTGCACAGACGGAAAAAGAAAGTTCATTCAATACAGGTTGTTCCCCAAATGTTTTACACAATGAACGGACATGTATTCCTGTTTGGTATTGGTCAGCAGTTGAAGAAACCGTACGAGTCATGTCAAAACTGCGGCAACAAATCGTTTGCGCTTGGTTTGGCTGAAATGAGCTTTCTCTCAAAAAGCCATGTGAAATACAGGTCCAATTCCTGTTCGGTCGGAAGATGGCACGGCGTATTGTTCTTGTCGAAACTGAGCATGACATACGTATCTTTCACATCAGGGGACAATAATTTGTATTTTAACATCGTTTCTTTATATTTCAAAGGATCGGCATTGATTAAATCAGCACATTCATTAAGAGCTTTGCGGAAACTATCATACCGTTCTTTCGTAAGTCTGTTTTGAGCGAAACTTATGACAGCCAAAGGAAGTTTCAAATTCGTATCATCAAGCAAAACCGTCGCCCCGCGCGATTCAAGGGTTGAAACAAGCGGCTCCGGCAAAAGAGCGGTGTCAATCTGTCCCGCCATGAGAAGCTGCAAACGCATCGCAATGGAACGGATATCATTGCGTTCCACAAAAGTATCATCCAAATTTCTGCTTGTTAAAAACTGCGTCAACAAAAAATCGACAATGGTATCTTTTGCGATTGCAACAGATTTTCCCCGCAGTTCTTCCAAACTTGAAATGTTTTTTTTAGGGGAAACAACCAAGGCGAAATGCCTTTGGGTCGGACGGGCGTAAGAAGTTGTGGCGATGATTGTTTGCGGTGTTCCGCTTAAATGTTGAAGCGCAGCATTGATAATGCAGGTGAAATACCCGTCAATAGCTCCGCTCCGCATGGCGGCTCCAAGTTCAATGGCACTTTGAAACGGAACAATTTCAACATTCAGCCCGTATTTTTCAAAAATTTTTTCTTCAACTCCTACGTAAAGCAAAAGGGAATCGGAAGCGGGCATCGAGCCTATTTTTATCGTGTCTTCCGCAAAAGCGGAAAAAGGAAACAAAAAAACGAAACTTAAAAAAATGAAAATATTTTTCATAAAAGCCTCCCTTTGGGAGTATACAAAAGTTTATTTACAATGCCAATAAAAAAGTATACTCAAAACGAAAGCTTTTATAAACATCATCACAGGACACGTTATGAAAAGAATTTGCATGCATATGCTCATGGTTTTGGCGCTGTTTTTCCCTTTTTCCGGTTTTGCCCAAGGAAAGAGCATGGTTGACAACGAAATGAAATTCCAAGAAATCGATAATGATTTGGAAGCGATGATCGGGCAAATGCTCATGTTCGGCATGCGCGGGCAAAGTCTTGCCGAAGATGTTGAAATACGCAAAATGCTTGAGCAAGGAAAAGCAGGCGGCATTATTTTATTTTATACGCATGGCAATATCGTGCCCTACAATTTGGCAAATAAAGCTCAAATTCAAACCCTTATCGGTGAACTCAATTCCGCAAGCAAATATCCGCTGCTGATAGGCGTTGACCAAGAAGGGGGAAAAGTCCAGCGTCTAAGCGGCAAAAACGGTTTTAAAAATTATCCTACGGCTTACAGCTTAGGGAAAAAAGATGATGAGAAATTGACATATCAAACAGCAAAAGAAATCGCCCAGGAATTGAAAGAATGCGGTTTTAACTTAAATTTTGCTCCGAGCGTTGATTTGCATAATCCGAAATCTCCTGCTATCGGTGCGAAGGAACGGGCTTTCCACGAAACAGCATTGAAAACATACAAACATGCCTACGCTTATGCAAAAGCCATGAAAAAAAGCGGCATTATTCCAACCCTCAAACATTTTCCCGGACATGGCAACGCCATGAGCGACACTCATGCCGGCTTCACGGATATTTCCTCGCACTGGCAGGACAATGAACTTCTTCCTTACAATAAATTCATTGAAAAGAAATTTGACGGAATGATCATGGCAGCCCACGTTTACCATAAAAATTTGGACTCGGTTCCCGCCAGCCTGTCTTATAACGCCATCACGAAGCTTTTGCGCCAGCGTATGAATTACAGCGGAGTCGTCATTACCGATGACATGCAGATGGGGGCCATTGTCAAACAATATTCCTTAAAAGAAAGCATTCATAAGGCTATCATGGCGGGCAACGACATTTTGCTTTTCAGCAATAATTTCAAATACGACCCTAAACTTCCGGAACAAGTTCATGCCTGTATTGCGGAACTTGTTCAAGAAAAGAAAATTCCGGTGAAACGCATTCAGGATTCATGGCAAAGAATACGTAAGCTCAAATCTTCCTACTTATAAATTTTTTCGAGCAAGACCACCGTTTCCACATGAGGGGTATGGGGAAACAAATCAACGCCCTGTATGGCTTTTACGGAATATGTTTCCGCAAGTTTCGCCAAATCGCGCGCCAAGGTTGCAGGATTGCAGGAAACAAGAATTAAAAATTGCGGGCAATATTCAAGAATGGCATTAAGGGCTTCATCTTCGACACCTGCACGGGGCGGGTCTAAAATAATGAGATTGGGCAAAGAAAAGCGGGTGAAAAATTTATGCAGTTCTTTGCCGGCGGAACATTCAAATTTTGCAAATGCACATTGATTTAACAGGGCATTTTCTTTTGCCAGCAAAATTGCTTTTTGTACCGCTTCCACCCCGAGCACAAAGGGCTTTTTATACGATTTTTCAGGCGAAGCGACGGAAATACCGTTCATATAGTCAAGAGTAAATTCTTTTTTGTTTTCAACGGCTAACGGAGCAAGCGAAAGGGCTATCGCACCGACGCCGCAATAACAATCCCAAATATGGGCGCTATTCTTTGGCAAAACCAAAGCCGCAAAATTGTAAATCACCCGGTACAGCTGTTCCGCCATGGCGGTATTCACTTGAAAAAAGGCGGAGTTGCCAAGCTTGAAATTCGCAGTATGCTTTGGCATTGCCAATTTTTCAAAAAGCAGGGGATCTCCGTATTCACAAACAATGTTTTCGCCGTAAGCAACATCGGTTTTTGATGTTCTGACGCTGTGCACCATGCCGGAAACAGTATGTTTCAAAGCTTCATAACAAGCCAAAATGCTTTGTTTTTCATTATGCCCGTTACTTTTGGAAAAAGGATAGGTAATAAGTTCAACGGTCCATTTATCTTGAAAATACCGCAAAACAGCATAACGGTAAAATTCGTGCTGAAACGATTTCAAAACGGTACGCAAAAGCGCCAGTATTTTCATAGCGTGCGGATTTTGCAGCCTGCAATCCGTAACTTCAACAATATCATGGCTGTTTTTCTTACGTAAACCGAGTTTCAGCCTTTTATTCTGCAAAGAAAAAGCAAATTCCATTTTATTGCGGTAAAAAAGCGTGCCCTCCTGAACAGCC
>DONZ01000021.1:0-9004 GCA_003512875.1 Desulfovibrio sp.
AAAGCTCTTTATTTTATTCCATCTCGCTCTTCAATTGTCAATGACCCGTCCCAACCGACTCCCGCCGCCGGAACCATTCCTTGGCCAACCTGCATGGTATCGGCCCGCACAACCCCGAAAAACTCAAAAACAAAAGTCCGTATCCCTAAACCGCTTCCACGGTTCGCAAAACCCGGAATTTCTCCGTTCCCTGCCGGACCGGCAAAGAACCGTTCTGAAATTTCTCTCAGTCGCGAAGTGCGTTTATGCACTATTTCATTCCCGCTGTCAAGAACTTTTTTTCAAAATTTTTAATATTTTTTCAAAATGCCCTTTATTCCTTGAAATCCCTCAAAAAAAACTTCTCGGAAAAAGCTCCTAGAAAAAGCTTCCTATAAAAAAACTCTCTAAAAACCCCAAACAGGAAACTCCTTTATCCCCCTTAATTGCAAACTTGTCAACTTAATTTTAAATTTTTTACAGTTATTGTTTTATAAGTAATTAATACGGCACATTATCCTCCTCACTCTCGCTTTCCTTTCTACCAGCTTTATCAGTTTATCTATATATACACCCATTTTCATTTTGTCAAAAAAAGTCAATTTATCTTTAAAATTTAATACGTTACATGATATTTTTTTCATTTAACTATTTAATTTTATTAACAATTTTTATATTTTAACTTGACAGAATATCTGTTTTGCAAAGATAATATCTTATTCTTTATTTAATGTTAGGAGTTTTCATGAAAAAAACTGCACAGACATCAACTTCAAAATCAACAAAACATATTCATAAAGAAAAGAAACATAAACAAACCGATAGTTCCTCTTTCCGGCAGTCCTCTTTTTTTGCATTTCCTTATACCGACTCCCAAAATGAAACCCTTTACATACAAAATGAATTGCAGGCAGATGATAATTTTATCCACAGTCCCATATACACCTTTCAAAAAACACATAAACCCTTAACATGGTGCTATTCAATTACGCCTGTGCATTTGCGAAACCTGGATATCATCTGTAAAATTTTCGGGCGCAGCCGTTACACCGTCAAACAGTGGGCAAAAGAAGGCGCACCGATCGTCTATGACGGAGTGAGTTATATTTCAGAATATAACGCTCTTTTTTCCTGGCTCCTCAATTATTATAAAGACACTATGCTGCAATAAATGAATTATCACAAAAAACAGACAGCAAACAAAAGCCCCTCAAAAGAGGGGCGATTGTATAATCAATTATCCATAAAACAACACATTACAATAAATCAAATAACAGCGTCTATTATTCAGAAACAATTTCCGCTTTTGTAATGACAACGGCTGCTTTAGGAACATCATCAAAATATCCGCGGCTGCCGGTTTCAACTTTTGCAATGGCATCGACAACATCCTGCCCTTTTACCACTTTTCCGAAAACAGTGTATCCCCAACCGGAAAGGGTAGGAGCTCTGAAATTCAGAAAATCATTATCTTTTACATTGATAAAGAATTGTCCTGTTGCGGAATGGGGGTCTTGAGTACGAGCCATGGCAATAGTGTATTTATCATTTGCAAGCCCGTTATCAGCCTCATTTTGAATGGGCTGGCGGGTTTCTTTTTGGTTCATATCGGCATCAAAGCCGCCGCCTTGAATCATAAAGCCGTCAATAACACGGTGGAAAATAAGTCCGTCGTAAAAACCGTCTTTAACATATTGTTCAAAGTTTGCGGAAGTAATCGGAGCTTTTTCCGGATTGAGTTCAAGAACAATATCACCCATGGTTGTTGTAAGTTTAATCACTGGTTTTCCTCCTGCCTGCGCTTCTCCCGCCGTAAAAAGCATAAAAGCCAAGCATAATGAAATTAGTATACGCATGGTCATTCTCCAAGCAATATTTTTATCAGTATACGTTAAATTTAAAACATTGCAAAGAAAAAAGGTGGTCTCCCACCTTTTTCTTATTTTACAATTTCAAAAGACAGAGGTTCAAACTCATCCTCAACTTTTTTGACAACGACTTTGCATCCGTCAGGAATTTGCCCGCCGATAATACCGCGTGCAAGACAGGTTTCCAGTTCATTTTGCAAATACCGTTTGAGCGGACGTGCTCCATAAGCCGGGTCATAGGCTTCATGAGCGATAAAGCGCTTTGCCTCATCAGAAAGTTCCAATTCAATTTTGCGTTCCGCAAGACGCTTACGCAAGCGTCCAAGTAACACGTCAACAATTTTAACAACCTGATTTTCAAGCAAAGGAGAGAATAAAACAGTTTCATCCACACGGTTCAAAAATTCCGGACGGAAGAATTGCTTAAGCTGCGCCATGACGGAATCTTTCAGTCCTTCTTTGAAAGAACCGTCTTGATTTATACCCTCTAAAATCATGTTTGAACCGATGTTGGACGTCATGATGACGATGGTATTCCTAAAATCAACCGTTCTTCCTTGGCTGTCGGTAAGCCTGCCGTCATCAAGCAATTGCAGCATCGTATTGAACACGTCAGGATGAGCCTTTTCTATTTCGTCGAGCAAGACGACGGAATAAGGCTTACGGCGCACAGCTTCCGTCAATTGTCCTCCCTCATCATACCCGATATATCCCGGAGGCGCACCGATAAGGCGTGATACCGAATGTTTTTCCATATATTCGCTCATATCAAGGCGCACCATATTATCTTCCGTATCAAACAGCGCCTCTGCAAGGGCTTTGCAAAGCTCTGTCTTACCCACGCCGGTGGGTCCCAAGAAGATGAAGGAAGCCAAAGGACGCATAGGGTCGGAAAGCCCCGCTCTCGCCCGAAGAACAGCATCCGCCACAAGCCGTACCGCAATGTCTTGTCCGACAACGCGTTTATGCAGCACGTCCGGCAAAGCAAGAAGTTTCTCCCGTTCTGACTGCAAAAGGCGTGTTACGGGAATACCTGTCCATTTCGCCACAATGGCAGCCACATCGTCAGGATGAACTTCTTCCTTCAATAAACGGGGTTCGGCTGCTTGTTCCGTATTGCCATGCTTTTCAAGCTCTTCAAGGCGTTTTTGCAAATCAAGCAAAGTGGAATATTTCAATTCCGCGGCTTTTGCCAAATCATAATTGCGTTCAGCTTCAGAAATTGAAAGCTTTACCTTGTCGATTTCCTCTTTTATTTTACGTACCGTGTCAATGGAGCCTTTTTCCTGTTCCCATTGCTCACGGAGCAAAGTTTGTTTCGCCTTGAGTTCGGAAAGTTCTCCCTCAAGCCTTTGCAAACGCTGCATAGAAGCGGAATCGGTTTCGCGGCGCAAGGCTTCTTTTTCAATTTCAAGCTGCATTACCTTGCGGTTGGCTTCGTCAAGTTCCGTCGGCAGGCTGTCAATTTCCGTACGGATCATTGCCGCGGCTTCATCAATGATATCAATGGCTTTGTCAGGCAGCTGACGATCAGGGATATAGCGGATACTGAGCGTTACCGCCTCGACAATCGCGGAATCGCTGATACGGACGCCGTGATGCAATTCAAACTTGTCTTTTAACCCGCGCAAAATGGAAATAGCGTCTTCCTGACTCGGCTCATCAACCATGACAGGTTGGAAGCGGCGTTCAAGCGCGGGATCTTTCTCGATATATTTACGGTATTCATCGATAGTTGTCGCCCCGATACAATGCAGTTCGCCGCGGGCGAGCATGGGTTTGAGCAAATTGCCCGCATCCATTGAACCTTCTGTTTTGCCCGCACCGACAATGGTATGCAGTTCATCAATGAAGAGAATGATTTGCCCGTCGGATTTTTCAACTTCAGACAAAACGGCTTTCAACCGTTCTTCAAACTCTCCGCGGTATTTTGCACCGGCAATGAGCGCCCCCATATCAAGAGCGATCAAGCGTTTATTTTTCAAGCCTTCCGGCACGTCACCCTTGACAATGCGATGAGCAAGCCCTTCAACGATAGCCGTTTTGCCTACCCCCGCTTCCCCGATCAAAACAGGATTGTTTTTGGTACGGCGGGAAAGGATGCGGATAGCGCGGCGGATTTCCTGATCACGCCCGATGACAGGGTCAAGTTTTCCCTTGCCTGCCGCTTCAACCAAATCCCGTCCGTACTTTGAAAGAGCCTCGAACGTATCTTCAGGATTAGGGCTTGTTATTCTGTGAGGTCCGCGCAATTCTTCCGCAGCTTTCATGAAAGATTTTTGTTCAATGCCGTATTTTCTGAAAACATCGCCGAGCAAACCGCTGGGGTTCGGACCGATGAGTTCATAAAAAACATGTTCGACACTGATATATTCATCCTGCATTTTTTTTGCCAGCATTTCAGCTTGCGCAAGAGCTTTGTTGACACGGGTTGTGACATGTATGCTTTGCGTATCGCTGCCGGGACCGCTCACACCGGGCTTTTTGGCGAGCAGCTGTTCAATATCCTGTTTGAACTGCAAAATGTTTACGCCCATTCTCTGCAAAATGGACGGAATAAGTCCTTTTTCCTGTTCCAAAAACGCATAAATCAAATGCTCGGCATCAATTTCCTGATGTTCTCTGGCAAAAGCTATGCTTTGCGCTTGTGAAAAAGCTTCTTGAGCTTTTTGTGTCAATCTATTGATATCCATAATATTTTTCCTCTTATTCTCTTATTATTCCAATGCGTTGCGCAGCTGCGCCAATTGATTTTCCAAATCATCGATTTTTTCCAGCAAATCCACGATCATCGCTCCCGCATGACAAGGCAGTTCAAAATCCCTGCAAAGCCTGTCCGCTTTGCGGACTTTGAAAATATCATTGGAGCTCAATAAGAATTTATCTGCTTCTATTGGCTGCAACCACCCAATATCAATATATTCCCTGCATTTTTCCTCTTCAATTTCCGCTTCCTGAATAAATTCCATGAATGAAAGAAAAGTAGAATTTTCCATTTTAATTTCCTTCCTTATTCACCTTGGGCAGTCAA
Source organism: Desulfovibrio sp. (assembly GCA_003512875.1). Taxonomy (GTDB): domain Bacteria; phylum Desulfobacterota; class Desulfovibrionia; order Desulfovibrionales; family Desulfovibrionaceae; genus Taurinivorans; species Taurinivorans muris. Next base: position 4,879 of record DONZ01000021.1, read on the forward strand.
ACCCGCAAGTTCCTTCCATAAGGATTTTTCTTTTTCACCCATTGTTTCAAGGCTCGGGGTGTCAATATCGATGACAACATATTCATCTCCTTTCGCTCCTATGCCTTTTCCTTTTAAACGGAGTTTTTTGCCGCTCTTGATTCCAGCCGGAATATTGAGCTCAACTTCGCCCTCAAGGGTGGGAACACGAAGTTTCGTACCAAAGACTGCTTCCGCAGGCTTGATAAACATTTGGCAGCTGATGTCAAAGCCGTCACTTTTGAATTTCGGGTGCGGGGCATACTGAACGGTCAAATACAAATCGCCATTGGGCGTGCCCGCCCTGCCTTGTCCCGCCAAGCGGAGTTTCGCTCCGTTTTTTATTCCCGCGGGGATGTTGACATTCAGCGATTTCGTTTCACCGCCTTGCTGATTCAGTGTAAAATGCTTCGCTCCGCCTTTATGGGCTTCCTCCAAACTGATTTGCACGGTTGCTTCCACATCATGTCCTTTACGCTGACGTTGGTAACCGCCAAAGCCGCCGTTATTGAAAGCGCCGCCGCCAAAGCCGCCGTGCTGACCGAAAAGCATTTCAAAGAAATCGCTGAAATCTCCGCCGCCAAAACCGCCTTGTCCGCCCTGAAAATTAAATTGGAAATTTTCAAAGCCTGGAGCGCCTTGGAAGTTTTGCCCGTCTTTCCAGTTCGGTCCGAGTTGGTCGTACAATTTCCGTTTTTGAGGGTCTTTCAAAACTTCGTGGGCTTCGTTGACTTCTTTGAATTTTTCTTCAGCCTTGCTGTCGCCTTGATTCAAATCCGGATGATATTTACGTGCAAGCTTTTTATATGATTTATCAATTTCTTCCGTCGTCGCAGTTCTTTCAACTTCCAAAATCTTGTAATAATCTTTATATGAAACTGACATATTTTCCCTCTGTCTGCTTATATTATCACTATTAATATTTTTTTACCCTTTTTACATTAAAATAAATAAGAGCTTTTTTACCATTGTCAAGACTTTGACAACTAATTTAAAAGACAATAAATTCAAACAAATAAAAAAATTTTTTAAACGAAAAAATGCTTTGCCTTTCTTAAATCTATGAGTATACTGTCGGAACGTACCGAGGTGAATATGGACCAAAAAGAATGTATAGAGCCGACACTGACAGTTCTGCTCCAGCCAGAAGAAGAAACCCGCATCATTCCGCGCCACAAAGCGAAAAACGTCGCCCGGCTCATTCAATTCTTAGGCTTGCGTCCGTATACCGCAATGGTTGTGAGGGAAGGCATTCCTTTAACTCCCGATGTTCCCCTTTACCCCAATCAAACCGTCATAGTCCGTAAAGTAATGTCTTCAGGCTGAAAACTATGCATTACACTATCATCAATCTAACCCGCTTCGGTGATTTGCTGCAAACTGCCTGTACTATTTCCGCGTTAAAAAAAAGCGGTGAACATAAAATTTCCCTTATCTGCCTGAACCAGTTTACTGATGTCACCCAATTCATTCCCCATCTCGACCATGTTTTCGATTTTTCGGGAGCAAAGCATTTAACCAATCTGCATGCCGGAGATTTTTCCCGCTGGGTCGAAAGTTATCAGGAAATCATGGAATGGGTAAAAAGATATCATCAGGAATTTCAAACAGATTGTATCATCAATCTTACCCCGACCATAAAAACAAGGCTTCTTGCCAAACTTTTAAGCCAATATAAAGGCAATATCCAAGAAATCGGATTTTGCGTGAATGACTTCGGATACGTATACAATACGAACGTCTGGACAAGCTACACCCAAGCCGTGACGCAGTTCCGCGGCGGAAGCCCTTATAATTTGATTGACGAATTCCGCTCCATGCTCGGTCTTGCCCCGGAGCAATACCGTTTAAAAAAGCCGGAACAACACCGTCTTGATGCCGCCCGAAAGCTTTTAACAGAATTTTCCGAACCTTTTCCGGACACAAGAGGCTTTGTCGGTTTTCAGCTGGGAGCAAGCAACCCTATCCGCCAATGGGATACCGAACATTTTGCCAAACTGGCGGCACTGATTTGGCAAAAAGAAAAATTTATTCCCGTTTTGCTCGGAACAAAGCAAGAATTGGTACTGGCGGAAAATTTTTCCCAGTACGCCGACCCAGCGGTTCCTTATTTCAATTACTGCGGAAAAAGTTCCCTTCAGGAACTCGGAGCCATGCTCTGCCAATTGACAGCATTGGTCAGCAATGACACCGGCACATTGCATTTGGCGACAGGACTTAACGTGCCGGTCATAGGAATTTATCTGGCAACAGCCCAAGTTTGGGATACGGGACCTTATGGCTGCAAGCAAATATGCCTTGAGCCAAACCTTGCCTGCCACCCCTGCAATTTCAACGCAACGTGTCAAAATAACCATATTTGCCAAAAACAAATTTCCGCTGAAACGGTTTTCAATGCGCTTTGCCACCGTTTAGGACCTGGCGGTTCAAAAACTGTCCGCACATCTTTGGAAGAAGAGAACACAGCCCGCATTTGGGAAGGATTTTTCCAGCATGACGGCTTTATCAACTATAAACCTTTGCATAAGGAACATGATATCCGTTCGCTTTGGATGCAATGCCAAAGACTTTTTTATAAAAATCTTCTCAACAAGCTGCAAAACGGCAGCGAAAACACCTATCCCGATCTGTGCATTGACAACCAAAAACTGTTGCCGGCAAAACTTGAAATAGAAAAACTGCAAGCCTTTGTTTTGTTGGCAAGGGAACAAGCTTTTTTATTTTCCAAAATGCCTGTGCAAAAAAATCAAGAAAAATTCCTTGCTTCAACCCAAAGGGTAAAAATTTTTCTCAAACAATCACAGTTTCTTATTCCTCTTTCTTTGCTTTTTGAGCAACTTCTTCAGGATAACGCCCAAAGCATGGAAGAAATCATCCACTTTTTTGACATTTTAAAAGAAGAATTGACATTATTTTCTCTTTTCCTCAAATCTGACGCTGAAAAATAAATATTGGCACATATTTTGCTAATATATTTTCAAAAATATGCATACGGAAAATTTTTCCAACATATTTAAGCACATTCATGACCTTTGGAGGGAAATATGATTTATATTAATGGTCAAAAAAGCGAATTTGAACTTAATCAATTTTCAAATTTTGAAGAAGTTATCATTGCAACCAACGCAGCTTGCAACAACGCCAACGAAATTATTACGGAAGTTCATTTAAATGATGAACTTTTCCAAGAACTCTATCCGCACCAAGCAGAAGACATTGAAATCAGCGAAGTGAAAAAAGTTGAAATCACTTCCATAAAATATATTGAAATGGCTTCTCAAATTGTCACGGAACTTTTCAAAGTCACGTCTTCTATCCGCATCGCCTCAACCCAAGCCTCCGAATCACTACGCCGCGGAGACGATATGGACGCACTTGCAACCATTACCAATATGACCGAAGTCATCCGCAATTTTTTAAGCATGATTGCTTGTTTCCAATCGGATTTCAATGCGCCTATCACGGCAGAATATGAAAGCCTTTCCGAAAAATACAACCAAATCCTTCTTGAAGTGAACGACGCTATGGAAAACGAAGACTGGATTCTGGTTGCCGACCTTTTGGGATTTGAAGTCGCACCTCTCTGCTCAGATTGGGACACCTATCTGACTTCGCTCCGTTTCTTCTTCAACTCTGAAATCAATACGGTTTCTCAATAATACACCCGAAATTCTCAAAAAACAGGTTTCAGAAGACAGGTTTATGATGAGCAGCTTAACGTTACTTGACAGAATGCTTATCATTGCTCAATTTGAGCTTGAAGCAATGCAGCAAGGAGATGTGGACGGAGCAATATCTTTTTTTGAGGAAAGAGTTGCCCTTCTTGACCAGTTACAAGTAAATCAAGACGAAAATTCCGAAGATTGTAAAATGAAATTGCTTGCCCTCCAAGGTTTTCATCAAATCATTTATGAAGAAGGGCTGAAACTCAAAGAGCAAATCAGACAAAATCTTCTTGAATCAAGAGTTCAGCGTTCAGCAAGCAAACGATATGCAAATGCTCGAGGATTAAATTTTTACCGCTAAGAAAAGGAGAACGAATCCGAATAAAAGCCAAAACACATAAAAACACACGCTATCCCTAAAAAAGGCTTCATATGAAGCCTTT
>DONZ01000021.1:9317-24594 GCA_003512875.1 Desulfovibrio sp.
GGCTTCATATGAAGCCTTTTTTCATTGCGATTTGGCGGAAGCGTATAGGAGTCGAACCTACCTTAGACGTTTCCGCCTAACAACAGTTTTGAAGACTGCGTGCCACACCGGTGACAATACACTTCCAATAAAAAACATATATTAAATTTCATCCCAAAGTTCAACCGGAATTTTAAGCACGGCTTTCTTTATTTTCTTGGAACTGTCGCCCCTATCGTCAAGCAGGAGGCTCTTATGCGCCTCATAAGGGAAAAAAACCGCGCAATTTCCTGTTTCCACATAATAAACACAATCTTTTTCAGGAATATCAGGAAAAAATCCCGCATCGTTCTCTTCCGAATAGTTGCCTGTTCCTATGAACAATGAAAAAAACGCACCCTCGATTTTTTCCGTTCCGCTCAAAGTGCAATGCACGTCAATATATTTCTTATGATATTCATAGGCGTTGTCGGCTTTGAGTTCCGTACTCATGATATTGTAAAAAGCCCCGTGGCAAAGCCGGTATGTCCCGTCTTTCTTTTCATAAGCGCTTGGATATTCATGAATGAACTGCAAAATAACTTCCCGCCATTTCGCCCCTTTTCCGTAATTTCCTATGCTTTCCAACCTGTCAAAAAACATGCTTCCCCCTATACGTAATCGCTCATGCCGCGGACAGCCTCTAAAATATTAGGCAATTTTCTGATTTTATCCATAAGCTGATACAAATGCACGGCATCCGTAACTTCAACGGTGAAATCGACTTCAGCCTTTCCGTCAATGGTGCTTGTCAAAATCAGGCTTTCGATATTTACGTCGGAATTGGCAATTTCAGCAGAAATAGAAGCAAGCAGACCTTTTTCGTTTTTAGCGGAAACTTTGATTGTCGCAGGAAACGGTCTGGGCTCTTCATTTTGCCATGTTACGGAAATGAGCCGTTCCGGCTCCAAATCCAAAAGGTGCGGGCAATTGGACAAATGGACGATAACCCCGCGCCCGCGGCTGATAAAGCCGACAACCTGATCACCCGGAACCGGCTTGCAGCATTTTGCAAAATGCACCAGAGTATCGTCAATTCCCTTTACGACAATACCGCCGGTATGGTCCTTATTGTCAGCGGTCGAAGGCTTTGTCGGCGTATCTTGCGGTTCAATGTTTTTAGGGTCGATCAACGCCTGTAATTTGATTAAGATCTTTTTAGGGGTGAACTTCGCATACCCGACGCTTGCGAACAGATCGTCAACACTGGAAGCGGAAAATTCAGAAATCAAATCGCTCAAGGTTCCGTCTTTCACTGCGCGGATAACGTTAATACCCATTTTCCGCCCTTCTTTTTCAAGCATATCCCTGCCGAGGGCGATGGCTTTTTCCCGTTCCTCCGTACGCAGATAATTCTGAATTTTGGAACGCGCTTTTGAAGTTTTTACCAGTTTCAGCCAGTCACGGCTCGGATAACGGTTTTTATCCGTAATAATCTCAACCGTATCCCCGCTTTTCAGTTTTGTCGAAAGGGGAACGAGCCGTCCGTTGACTTTCGCGCCCACACAGTGGAAACCGACATCGGTATGGATTAAAAATGCGAAATCAAGAGGGCTTGCGCCGTCCGGCAATTGCTTTACCAAACCTTTTGGCGTGAACACGTAAATTTCATTGCTGAAAAGGTCAAGACGCAGCGTGCTCATAAACTCGCGGGAATCCGCCTCATCGCGCTGACGCTCCAAAATATCCCGTATCCATTGCAGCTGCGGCATATCACCGGCTTTAATGGCATGATTTTTATTATTTTCCTTATAAAGCCAGTGGGAAGCGACCCCGTGTTCCGCAAAATCATTCATTTCCTCGGTACGGATCTGAATTTCAATGCGCTCCCCTTCAGGACCTATCACCGTACTGTGCAAACTTTGGTAGCCGTTAGCTTTCGGTAAAGAGATATAGTCTTTAAAACGCCCCGCAACAGGACGCCACAAGGCATGCACCAAACCCAGCACGGCGTAACAATCACGCAGCTCCTTCACAATAACGCGGAATGCGATAATATCATGCATTTCATCAAGAGCGGAGCCCTGCGCCTGCATTTTCAGATAAATACTGTATACCTGCTTGATACGCCCGAAAACACGGCCCGCAATGCCATGTTCAGCCATGATTTCTTCAATCTTGGAAATGACTTTGCTGATGATTTGACGCTCGACAACCTGGTTCGTTTCAAGCCAATTTGCAATATGGGCATATTTATCGGGCTGCAGATAACGGAAACTCAAGTCTTCAAGTTCCTGCTTTATCTTATGCAGCCCCAGGCGGTTCGCAAGCGGCGCGTAAATATCCATTGTTTCCTGCGAAATGGAAATTTTTTTATGGGGCTTTTGAAATTGCAATGTCCGCATATTATGCGTCCTATCCGCCAATTTCACAATGGGAACGCGGATATCGTGGCTCATTGCCAAAATCATTTTACGGATATTTTCAGCTTGGGCTTCTTCCTTGGTATCAAAAGTCATCATATTGATTTTGGTAACACCGTCAACAATATCGGCAACTTGCTCGCCAAATTCCTCATCCAGTTCTTCGATGGACGCATTGGTGTCTTCAACCGTGTCATGCAAAAGCCCTGCCGCGATGGTATGTTCGTCAAAACCCATTTCCGCAATATTTTTCGCCACAGCCGCAGGATGGATAAAATAAGGCTCACCCGACATTCTAAGCTGTCCGGCATGGGCGACTGACGCAAAATCATACGCTTTTTCAATCAGTTTCGTATCAACCTGAGGATTAAATCTTAACGCCGCCTGAACGATCTCTTCAGCAAGAACAATGTGATTTGCGGCATCATCATTCTTTGCGGAAGAAGATTGACCGGCAATCAAAGCGGAAGACTTTTCCGCCGTATCCGCTGAAGACGCGGAACCGTTTTGTTTTTGTCCGGTATCATGCACATGTTCTGATTCTGCCATATATCTATCCTTTTCAAGTCACTTAACGTATTTTTACTGCATATCGCAACAGTTGTCAAAAGAATACTATTGCAGAAAAGCGGGTATCCACCATTTTTCCATATTATGGGTAATTCCGGAGACGGCGGGCTCTATGCCTTGAAAACGTTTCTGCACCATTGGCAAGGCATAGGGGACATACAAAAATAAATAGGGTTGTTCCTCATGCAAAATTTCCTGAAACCTGTCATAATATTTTTTCCGTATTTCCCTGTCTGTCGACGCGCGGGCTTTCTCCAAAAGCATATCCGCTTCCGCATTTTTAAAATACACGAAATTCAGCCCGTTTTGCCGTATGGCGGATGAATGCCAAACGCTGGACACATCAGGGTCTTCCAAAATGTTCCATGCCAAAATCACAGCGTCATACCGCCCTTTCATCACAAATTCATTTATGAACGTCGCCCACTCAACAGTCCGGATTTTCATTTCAATTCCAAGTTTCGCCCATTCCGCCTGCAAAATGAGCAAAACATTTTCCCGTTCCTTATTGCCTTGATTAAGCAAAACGGTAAAAGAAAAACGCTGTCCGTCTTTTTGCAAATACCCGTCTTTTCCTTTTGTCCAACCCGCTTCCGCAAAAAGTTCCAATGCTTTTTGAGGGGCATAGGCGTAACTTCCTATGTTTTTATTATATACCCACGTATCAGGCTTGAAAGGTCCTATGCTTTTCTCCCCAAGTCCGAGCAAAGCCCCTTTTATCACATCATCCTTATTGGTTGCATGGGCTAAAGCCTGACGCACGAGCCTGTCTTGAAAAAACGGGTGTTTCAAATTAAAACCGATAAACGTGTATCCGTTGGCGAGATATTTGTATTTCTGCCATTTTTCTTCCCATTTCTTTCCTTGAGTCTGCAGCAGATACTGCTGCGTCGTCAGCCCCAAATAATCGACTTTTCCCGCTTTCGCCTCCAAAAAAATCGTTGTCACATCGGGAATGATCCTATACACGAACCGGTCGATATACGGGCGTCCCTCAAAATATCGTTCATTCGCTTCAAGTATAAGATACGAACCTGTTTTCCATTCCTTTAATTTGAACGGACCCGCCCCTATGGGATTTCTGGAAAAAGCCGTTTGAGTAATGGTTTCATGTTCCAATACATGCTTCGGCAAAATCGCCATCATCCACGTGATGACAGCCCGGGCATACGGTTCCGCATAACGGACTTCAAAGGAAAATTTTCCTGTCTGCTTAAATTCTTTAACCAGTAAGCAATCGGCGGCATAAGGCGTCGGCGTATCGGGATCGATCGTCAGCCGGTATGTGAAATAAACATCGTCAGCGGTCAGCTGTGTTCCGTCCTGCCAGTAAATATCGTCCCGCAATTCAAAGCGGAACAGACGCCCCTCTTCCAAAATTTCAAATTTTTTTGCCGCAAGCGGAACAATATTGTATTCCTTGTCGTATTTCAAAAGCGAGGTGTACAAAAAACCGGCGATTTCATGGGAAGCGGAATCGGCAGCCAAAATAGGGATTAAATTAGAAGGTTCGCCGATACTTGCCAAAACAAGGCTTCCTCCATATTCCGGTTCTTTCGGGATTTCAATACATTCAAGAGAAAGAACCTTGTCCGTGTCCGGTTCGCTTTCGGAACCGCAGGAGCAAAGAACGAAAAAGAAACATGCGCCCAAAAAAATTTTTAAAAAATTTTTATTCATGCAAATACCGGTAAAAAATTATTTTTTATAAATCATTTCTATATATTGTAATAAAACTGTTTTTTGTTTCAGACAATAATATTCCTTAAAAATAAATATAACAGACTTAATACTACTTGAAAAGCAAAAGATTATGCTGTAATAATAAAAAATCGTTTTAACTAACACAATTAAAATATCTTCCCTTTAAATTTAAGTCTAACCCTCTTACTATTTAATGCACCCTTCTAAAAAAGACTAAAAAAGGTTAAGGTTTATAATGAGTAGACGCCATGAAAGTACATTATGCTCCGCACTGGAACATTTCATTCAGCAAACAATTCCTGAATATATCACCGACACAGGAAAAATGATTGTTGCAGAAAATGGAATCAGCAATCTGCTTTGGCATATGGAAGATACATACAGCCAAGCAAGCTGCACCGTGCACGGAGAAGATTTCCAAGCTTACAGCCCGACCATCACCATCCGGCTGAGCGATAAGCATGTCGAATATCAATGCAACTGCATGGAGTCTTTCGGAAGTCCCTGCCGCCACGTGGCGGCGCTCGCCCTCAGCGCGCTGTCCTCCATAGATGTTTCTCAGGATACCCCCAGCGAAACCACGAGCATACGCCCCGAATGGCGGCAAAGTTTCAGAAATTTCTTTGCGACAAGTTCCGAACCGGAAACCGGCAGGCATTATTTCCTTTTTAGATTTTTCCCCGAACCCGGACGCTTATCCGTTGAATTTTACCGCGCAAGACAAAACAAAACAGGACTTTCCACTGTCAGGCAGGCTGTGACCCTTGAAAATATTTTGCAAAATCCTGACTGGTGCGACTATTCCCCCGAACTTCCCAAAGTTTTAAAACAAATTGCGGAATACCTCGATTATTACGGACACAGGGTCGAAATTCCGGACGGGCTCTTATCTTGGTTTTTTTGGGCGCTGCGCAATGAAGAATATATTTTTTGGAAAGATACGGAAAAACCTTGCACCATCGAAAGTTCAACCATGGATTTGAAACTGCGTCCGTCCCTTGACGACGACGGTCTGCGTTTCGATATCATGCTCCAAAAAGAAGAAAAGAAACCTTTTTCCATTCAATGGGATGAAGACAGACCCGACCAAACCGTCGCGACATTCCATGGGCAAATTCCTCTTTGGGTATGCTGGAACCAATGCTTTTATCCCGTACAGACCTGCCTGAACCATGATGTCATCCAATCGCTGGTACAAGCCAGCCCCGTTATTCCGCAAGAAGATATTTCAGAATTTTTAGACAGGGTTTGGACGCGTCTTCCTTCTTCGGAACTTTATGAACAGGAAGAATTTCTGAAAATCATGGAACCGGTATTCCAGCCGGGAAGCTATAATCCGAAGCTCTTCCTTGATGAGGAAGGCAGTTTGCTCACGCTTGAAATCCAAAACATTTATGAGAGCATACACGGGGAATTCATTCTTCCGGGCCCTAACCCCGACTTTCAAACGGGAAGCTATGTTTTTGAGGGGCAAACTTTCCTTCTGCGGCGCGCCCAGGATGAAGAGGCTTCCCTTTTATCCCAGCTTTCCGAAATGCGTTTTCAACCCCGTAACAACAAACTTTGGTTCATGGAGCCTGAAGAAGCCATTTCTTTCCTTTTGGACTCCTATCCGACCCTGCTGCAAAACTGGCGGGTATACGGGGAAACCACCCTTTCACGCTACAAAGTCCGCACGACCACGCCGACCATCAATGCCAGCGTGCAAAGCAATGAACAAGAAAAATGGTTCTCCCTCGATGTCAATGTGGAATACGAAGGACAAAGCCTGCCTCTTGAAAAAATTTGGAAAGCCTGGCTCAAGGGAAAACGCTATGTGCAATTAAAAGACGGCTCATATGCGAGTTTGCCGGAATCATGGCTTGAAAGGCTTGCCCATAAGCTGAAAGTCCTCGGTCTCGACCCCAACAAACCACCGAAACATCATTTCAAACAATTTGAAGCGCCCGTTCTTGACAGTATTCTGGACGATTTGCCCAACACCATTGAAGATTCTTTTTGGAGCAAATTGCGCGACAATATCCGTCACTTTAAGGAAGTGGAACAAATCCAAACACCTAAAGGACTTAATGCGTCTTTGCGCCCATACCAAATCCAAGGTATTTCCTATCTCAATTTCCTTGACGAATATGGTTTCGGCGGTATTTTGGCTGACGAAATGGGTCTTGGCAAAACCATACAAACGCTCGCTTTCATTCAGCACATGAAAAACAAAGGAGCTGTCGGTCCGAACCTCATTGTCGTTCCGACTTCCGTTCTACCGAACTGGGACCGGGAAGCCGAAAAATTCGTGCCTGATTTGAAACGTGTCATTGTTTACGGCACGCGCCGTGAAAACATTTTCCGGAAAATCGCGGATGCCGACATTGTCATCACCACCTACGCCCTTTTGCGCCGCGACCTTGAAGAACTGGAGCAATACGATTTCAACTCCATTATCCTTGACGAAGCGCAAAACATCAAAAACCCCAACACCATAACGACAAAGAGCGTCCGCAATATCCATGCCCGCATGCGTCTTTGCTTATCAGGTACGCCTATCGAGAACAACCTCTTTGAATTATGGAGCTTGTTTGAATTTCTTATGCCGGGATTTCTCGGTTCGCAGCACGCTTTCCAACGCGGCATTATCAAACCCATCAAAGAGGGCGACACCGAAACCCTCGATTATTTGCGTACAAGGGTGAAACCCTTTATTTTACGCCGTACCAAAGCTGAAGTTGTCAAAGATCTGCCTCCGAAAGTGGAAAGCGTCACCTACTGCGCCATGTCGGAAGAACAAACGGAACTCTATGCTTCCCTCGCCCGCAAACTGCGTGAACAGGTGCTTGCCGACGTGGACGAAAAAGGCATGGCGAAAAGCCAGATGTCCATTTTGGACGCTTTGCTCAAATTGCGTCAGATTTGCTGCCATCCGAAACTTCTCAAAATGGATATGCCGGGATTTAGCACAAATATTTCTTCCGGAAAATTTGAAACCTTTAAAGACATGGTTATCAACCTTGTGGAAGAAGGGCATAAAATCTTGGTATTTTCCCAATTTGTGCAAATGCTGCAGCAAATCAGCGCTTGGCTGCAAATGACGGATATTCCGTTCTGTTATCTCGACGGTTCAAGCAAAGACCGTTTAGAACAAGTGGATAAATTCAATAACAGTCCTGATATTCCTATTTTCCTTATTTCCTTAAAAGCGGGCGGCACGGGGCTCAACCTCACCAGCGCGGACTATGTCATCCACTATGACCCATGGTGGAACCCCGCTGTCGAAAGCCAAGCGACAGACCGCGCACACCGTATCGGACAGGCAAAACAAGTTTTCTCCTATAAGCTGATTTGCCAAAATACGGTTGAAGAAAAAATCCTCAAATTACAGGAAATGAAACGGGGTGTCGCCGAAGCTGTCATTCCGGGACAGGATTCGTGGAAATCGCTTACGCGGGATGATTTGGAAATGCTCTTTGAAGTGTAAATAAAAAAAACTGCCTGCAGGCAGTTTTTTTATTCCGTAAAAGTATTCTCAGGAAACATGTCAAAAGGAATGACCACGATAAAATTGTGCAAAACCGAACGTGTCCACTGCAGCACTTCGTAATAATTGTTATCAAGCAAATACGATGAACTGGATAAAAAATAAATTTGCCCCTCGGACAAGAAAAGGTAATGGGATAAAAAAGCGGCGACGCTATGTTCACCACTTAAAGCAAGCGTCAGCATGATACTGTAAATATGGTCCAACGCCCCCTTGTCCCTTTTATATTGAATATACACATTTTTTCCCGCGCATAAATTCTCATACATTTTTTCTTCCCAAGCATTCCTTTCCTTCGGGGCGGGCGGGTCGACCCTTGCAAAACTCTGATAAACCGCTTCCAACGATTCTTTTACAAAAGATAACTGCAATTTCTGCAAAGGGATACGCTTATGCAAAATTTGCGGCATGCGGTAAAAATACACCATTCCCAAAATATTGTCATAATGCCCGCGTTCCAAATCCTGTTTGGACATAGTCGGCAAATAAACTTCCAGCAATTCCGCCTGTTCCGGGATTTGTTTCTTCACCTCTTCAAAAAAATCCGGAAACTGTTCTTTCACGGGAAAAAAATCCAATACCTTATTTTTAAATATGGTGGTGAGCTCCGCATCAATATCACGCGTGATTTCATGAATATTGGGTTTTTCCTTTTCTTTGCCGGCATAACAATACGGAATAAAAGAAAAATTCAAAAACATAAGTAAAAAACAAATATATTTCATAAAAAATTAAACTCTTCAAAAATATTTTAAAATATTGTAAAAGAAATCCATTCAGAGAGCAAGATAAGAAAAAAGGAAAAAAAATGTCAGCATATACTGAGGAATGGTTAAATTCCCTGCTCGTCCAACAAGGGTTATCGGAGCATACGATATCGGCATACAGACAAGATTTGGAAACGCTGCACGCCTTCACAGACCAAAACAAAAGCCCGCTGGATACACTTGACGAAGACGACTTATTGCTTTTTTCTATTTTTTTACGCCAAAAAGGAGACAGCAAACGCACCATCGCAAGACGCTTATCCTGCATACGGAAATTTTTCGCATGGCTTTTCGAGGAAAAACATATCGGCAAAAATCCTGCGGAACTGCTGGACAGCCCCAAAATCCCCCTATATTTGCCCGAAGTTCTGAACATGGAAGAAATACAAAAAATACTCTCGGCTCCCAATCCTGCAACCCAATTGGGACAGCGGGACACGGCGATCCTGCATTTGCTCTATGCCTCCGGCGTGCGCGTGAGCGAACTTATCAATATAAAACCCACAGACATAGATTTTCAAAAAGGCATTATCCGTGTTTTCGGCAAAGGCAAAAAAGAACGCCTCATCCCCATACATGGCTTAGCCCTTTCCGTTCTTACCGATTATCTGCAAAACACACGCAAACAATTCATCAAAGACATTCCCGGCGATGCCGAACTTTTTTTAAACCGTTCCGGCAAAAAACTCACCCGCCAAGCCATTTGGAAACTTATTAAACGTTACGGACAGTCAGCTGAAATCCAAGGGATTATTTCTCCGCATACCTTGCGCCACAGTTTCGCCACCCACCTTTTGGAAGGCGGAGCGGATTTAAGAACGGTACAAATTTTGCTAGGGCACAGCGACCTTACCGCAACAGAACTCTATACCCATATTTGCCAGCAAAAAATTCAAGAAATTTATTCCCGCGCACACCCCCGCTGCGGGGTAAAATAAAGCCCTTTTCCAACAAAATGAAAAGGGCTTTGCCTGAGCTTGCTCTCTCTAAAAACGTTCCGGCTTCTGTTCCCGGCTGAGAAGATATTGCAACCCGTCTTGCGGGGTAAATTCACCATCTAAAATTTTCTTCATGGTATACGTTATGGGCATTTCAACCCCAAGATTTTGCGCCATGGCATATACGGCATGCGTTGTCGCCACGCCTTCGGCGACGCTGTTCATGCTTGCTATGATCTCATCGATTTTTTCACCTTTGCCAAGACGCAGACCGACTTGCCTGTTTCTGGACAAATCCCCGTTACAAGTCAGCATCAAATCACCGATACCCGACAAGCCCATAAATGTTTGAAAATTCGCTCCCATAGCCAAACCAAGCCGGCACATTTCCGCCAAACCCCGCGTCACCAAAGAGGCTCTGGCATTGTCGCCATAGTTCAAACCGTCGCTCACGCCGGCCGCTATCGCATAAATATTTTTTATCGCTCCGCCAAGTTCCACACCCAAAACATCGGTAGAAGAATAACAACGGAAATATGGCGTCGTGAAAATATCGCGCAAATGCACGGCACGGCTTTCATCTGCGCAGGCAAGCGTACAAGCCGTGGGCATATCGAGAGCCACTTCCTTGGCAAAGGAAGGTCCTGACAAAACAGCGTAACGGGCTGATTCATCCTCCAAGCCGAAAATTTGCGGAACAACCATCGATAAAGGCAAAAGTCTTTTCAAATCAATACCTTTTGCAACATTTATCAATGTTGTCATTTCTCCGAAATAAGGAACGAAACGCGGCAGAAGTTCCGCTTGTTTTTGGCAAGGCAAAGCGATAATCCAATACTCGCACCCGGTCAGCACCCCGAACTGCGTTGTCGCCTCAATCCGTTCGCAGAGCTTTATTCCTGACAGATACTTGCTGTTTTCATGTATCGTGTTTATGGACTTGGCGACATTTTCATCACGCAGGACAAGATGCGTATCATGCCCTGATTTTGCAAGGACATGGGCTAAGCACGTGCCGAAATTGCCCCCGCCGAGAACAGCTATATGCATACGATACCCCGGTTATTTTTTAAAATACGTGTTCGCTTCCGCATAAACAAAAGCATGTTTCAATATTTTGTCCGTTTCCCCTTTTTTCAAGTCTTCCGCCATGGCGATCACATGGTTGTAAGCGCTTCTTGCGGGACCGGAACCGATACTGAGCCGTCTGACGCCGACGTCGCGCAATGCGTCCAAATCACTGGTTGCGGGGGTTAACAAAATATTGATAGGCGCTCCGACTTCTTTAACCAAAATTTTAACGCTTTCAAGAGGAACCGCTCCGGGGTAGAAAACACAGTCGGCGCCTGCCTCTTTAAACGCTTTTCCGCGTTCAAGGGCGACTTGCAGTTTATATTCCTCATCGCCGATATTATGCCAATACGTGCACGTTCTTGCATTTATCACAAAATTGAGATTACATTCTTTTTTCAGCTCCGCCAACGCCTGAATTTTTTTCAAAAAAAACGGCAGTTCATCAAGAGTCTTATCCTGTTTTCCGTCCTCAATATTAAAACCGACCGCACCCGCTTCCAAAAGCCGCAGCGCATTTGCCTTGACTTTGTCGGTATTGTCCGCAAAACCGCGCTCAATATCGACGCTTACCGGAATATCGACACGTCTTGTCATGCTCTCGACAGCATAAACAACATCATCAAAAAGCATATTTTGCCCGTCCGCATAGCCATAGGAAAGAGCCATGCCCTGACTTGTCGTGCCGAGAGCCTCAAAACCTTCTTTTTTGAAAATATAGGCTGAACCCGCATCCCATGCGTTAGCCAAAATAAACATCTTGTTTGCATGATGCATGTTCATGAATTTTTTTGCCAAATCTCTTTGTTTATCCGTTATCATTATATTTCTCCATATTTCTTTCCATATTTAAAAGGGCGCTTTTCATTGCCGTACCGTATCCGTATCCGCCGATGGAACCGTTTTTCGCAATAACCCTGTGGCAGGGAACGCAAAAGGCAAGGGGATTGTCATGGCAAGCCCTCGCCGCAGCCCTGCATGCTTTCGGATTTCCGGCACGTTTTGCCAGTTCCGCATAACTTATGGTCCGCCCGTAAGGAATTTTTGCAATTTCCTGCCAAACCCTGCATTGAAATTCTGTGCCCTGAAAGCAAACAGAAAACGTAAATTCCTTCCTTTTTCCCGAAAAAAATTCTGCAAGTTCAAAAAAGACCTTTTGTGCAAAACTATCCGGCAAAGGAGTTTCTTTTTGCTCCTCAACGGCATTTACCTTATACACTATTTCTTTTTGATAGGCAATTTCTATGCACAAATCATGCTTGACAAGCCCATTGGAAATGGAAATTTTCTTATATGCCGTCCGCAATGGAAGTTCTCCGTCATTTTTGGTTTTCATTGGCGATTTCCCATAAATATAACGAAGCGATACTGGCATAAGGCGAATACAGTTCTTTAAAAGCCATAAAGGTTTTCTTGTCCATTTGCCCTAAATCATGCAAAAGGCAAAGCCCTTTTTTTATGCCATAATCGCCGTAACTTAAAATATTTTTCCTTTGCAGGGAAAAAAGCAAAAACATTTCCGCAGTCCAAACGCCTATGCCGGATAAACCGGTAAGCTCCGCAATAATTTCTTCGTCACTTTTTTGCAAAAAATACGAACCCGTAATGTTTTTTTCTGAAAAATACCGAGCCAAGTCTTGCAAATTCCGCGCTTTCCGTTCACTCACACCGCAAGAGCGCAATTCTTCGATTTTCAAAGATATGATTGCCCGTTCCGATATTTCATTCCTGCAAAGGGCTTGCACCCGATTGTAAACAGCTTCCGCCGCCTTGCCGTTTATTTGCTGGGCGATGATTTGCCGTGTCAATGCCTGAAACGGATCCGCTTCAACCTTCCGCTCGACAAAACCGCGTTTTTTCATATAAGCGCCTAACGCTTCATCTTTTTTCCGCAAATAAGCCGCTTCTTTTTTTCCGTATTCGAAAATCATTTCCATTCCTCTGGATAACAGAATAGCATAATCGCGTTAAAGAATAAATCTTGCTTAACCATAAAAAAAAGAATAATTTTTAAAAAAATCTTGAGGTGGATTTATGCTTGCGTATTTGGCTCTCTATGCCTTTTTTGGAATTATTGCGGGACTCTTGGCGGGATTGCTCGGAATCGGCGGGGGACTCGTTATTGTGCCTATTCTTGTATATATGTTCAATTTGCAGGGCTTTCCTGCCGAGCATATCATGCATATGGCTCTCGGCACTTCCCTTGCAAGCATCATGTTCACCTCTTTCTCAAGCGCCATGAGCCACCACAAACACGGGGCGGTCAAATGGAATATTGTAAAAAAAGTCACGCTTGGCATTGTTCTTGGAACATGGCTCGGTTCTTTTATCGCCGCAAAAATTCCTACGCATGTTTTACAGCTGATTTTTGCCTGCTTTATTCTTTATGTCGCTTCGCAAATGATTTTAAGTTCCAAAAAAACATTGGGAGAAAAACCTCTGCCACAAACGCTTGGCATGAATATCGCCGGTTTTGGAATCGGGATTTTATCCAGCCTTGTGGGTATCGGAGGCGGCACTATCTCTGTTCCCTTCATGCTTTACCACAGCGTTGAAATGCGTAACGCCATTGCCACTTCCGCAGCAATAGGCATGCCTATCGCCATTTCCGGATGTATCGGATATTTTTTCAATGGAAGCTCCGCAGCCAACCTTCCCGAATATTCCTTTGGCTTCATTTATCTGCCCGCCCTTTTCGCCATTGTGGTTTGCAGCACGCTTGTCGCTCCTTACGGC
Source organism: Desulfovibrio sp. (assembly GCA_003512875.1). Lineage (GTDB taxonomy): Bacteria > Desulfobacterota > Desulfovibrionia > Desulfovibrionales > Desulfovibrionaceae > Taurinivorans > Taurinivorans muris. The sequence goes on from DONZ01000021.1 coordinate 23,014, forward strand.
GCCCACCTCACCCATACCCTGCCTGTTTCAAAAATTAAAAAATTCTTCGCTTTTCTGCTTCTCTTTGTCGGCGTGCGCATGCTTGTGACGGCGGTTTGGTAACATTCTGCCGCTTTCAGCCGGCATTTTTCAGCAAATTCTTTATTTTTCCGCCTTGTTTTTTAACTTGCAAATGCCTTGGGTCATTGTGCCCATGGGACAGAATACGCACCAGGAGCGCGGTTTGTGCAATACCATTGCGAGCAAACCCAAGAGCAGGGAAAAAAGCATTATGCCGTACAGCCCGAAACTGAATTGTGCCGCCCAATCAGGGACTTGCCCTGCTGTGTACGCCCAGTCCCAAGGCAAATGTACCGTCCATGCCAAACTCACCGTTTGCTTGAGTGAACGCGCACCGGCAAAAACCAGATACGTTTGCAATAACACATTGCCGAACATGATTAAAAAGAAAATCAAAAAACCATAGCGAAACCATGGAGAAATCAAGAACGTTGGCGTTGGTTTGCCATACGACCAGCCCAGTTTTCCCCCAAGCAGGGAAAATAATTGCCCCCGCCCGCAAAGATTATTGCAAAACCACTTATTTCCGCCAATTACAGCGACAAGCAGCGGCAAAAGAAAATCAATCATGCCAAGCCACGCAAAAAGAATATTGAAAAATCCCAAGGCGAAATAAAGAATCGCCCAAATCCAAAAATAGTCATACCAGTTTTTTTTATTTGCTTTCATAGCCTGCCCGCCTTTCAAGTATTTCAATGCAGCCGCCGGGGCAGATTTCCGCACATTTCCCGCACCCCACACAACATTCGGCATTGCCCACAGCATAACAGCCTTTATAAATGGAAATTGCCTCTCGTGGACATTCTTTCACACACGCCCCGCACGCAACGCAAATTAACGGATTAAATTTCGCCACTCTCTTTGATATCATACGTACTACTATCCTTTTAATTGTACCGAGTTATACTATTTTTACAAAGGCACGCCTGATAACTCTTTTTATCCCGTCCAATTATCATTATTTTTTTACATCGACTATGACTAGGTCACAAAACAACAGTTTTAACAAATAATTTCTTTTTCCCGCTCATGGTATCAATTGACTTTAAAAATAAATAAAAATAATTTTTTTTACAACTGTATCAGATCAGCTTACAGGGAACTGCATGCACCCCTTGAAACAAGGGGATATCCAAAGATGACAAACCCATTTTTGGCACACGGCGTTGCAAAGCAACGTTGTAGTGTGTTATATGCTCGTTCAGCGCTGCTGTCTGAGAGGGTAAGAGTATTTGAAACAGCAAAAACAAAGCCTTGTTTGGAGCTGAAAAGTCCGAAACAAAGGGCTGGTTTCACCACGGAGTATTTTGTTATTTGAGTTATTGACGGAAACGGTTCAGAACTGTTCAGAGCGGCGAAAACGGGAGAGAACGAAAGGGGGCAAAACCCGCCTGCGCAAGCTTAGAAGCCGATTTTGGGGACAGGCAATAGAAAACCTTATGGTTTCGCGTCTGCAACTCCTTGTAAGTCAAGTTTTATAAAGCCCTATTGCGTAACATTCCATTCTGTTCTTTGGGAGAG
>DONZ01000139.1 GCA_003512875.1 Desulfovibrio sp.
GGTGAAAGCCTCCATACACCGTCCATGCCGAGCATAGGTTCATCCATGACAAATTCCGGAAGAGGAGAAAGGTTTTCAAGCGTCAAACCCAGCTCTTCCTGAGCGAATTTCACTTGCGCTTCATTTTCTTCAAGATTGGTCGTGCATGTGGAATAGACAAGCACGCCGCCGGGTTTGAGCAAGCGCTCGGCATTTTTGAGCAATTCTCTCTGCAGGCTGACAAGGGGCAATGTCTTTTCTTCTTTCCATATTTCCATGACACGGGGATTTTTTTCAACAGTGCCCCAACCGCTGCAAGGCGGGTCAAGCTGAATAAAATCACAAAATCCGCCGGGAAGAGGAATATGCTGCCCTTCAAAACAGCAGGACGCCGTTTGAAATAAACCCATTTGCTGTAAATTTCTGCGAAGTGTCGCAAGACGCGGCGGTGAAACCTCGTTTCCAAGAACAAAACCCTCTTCTCCCACAATGTGCGCAAGCTGCCCTGTCTTGCTTCCGGGGCTTGCGCACATATCCAGCACAAAAGACCCTCTGTCAGGCATGAGGGCGACAGGCGGAAGCATGGACGCTCTGTCCTGTATGTAAATAAATCCAAAAAAACCCGCTATGGAAGCCCCCAAAGAAAACGGTTCTTCAAGCAAACGGCAGGCGGAAGAAAAAAAATCTTCCTCTTCCCATGAAAAACCTTGCAAAGAAAGCATTTCTTCTACAATTTTCCGTTCTTCGCCTTTACAAACAAATCGAAACGATCTTTTATACTGCTTCATAAAATTACCTGTGAGCTATTGCTTGCAACAATCATAAAAACAAGATATAAGTTGAAAATCTTGTTAAGACAAGAAAAAGAAACTATCAATCATTTGACATCCATAGGAGAATATATGCGTATTTCTGTTTTACCGGCTGCTTTTCTTGGTCTTTTTGCTTTTGCACAAAACGCCCATGCAGCAGACTATGCCATTGCACAATTCCAAGTAAACGGCTCCAACAGTTATCAATATCTTAAAAATGCCGTCCCGCCGATGTTCAACACGCGTCTTTTTGCCGCCGGGATGAACGAACCGGTTCCGACACAAGACAGTCTTGCCAATTCCGCTTCCCCTAAATCACAGAAAGAAGCGCAGGAACTTCGCAAAAAGCACAAGGCTGATTACCTTATTTACGGAACGGTCAGCGTTATCGGCGACACGGCAAGCCTGGATGTGAGCGTTGTCGGCGACAACAATTATTTTTGGCAAAAATCATCACAAAACAACGTCAATAACCTTCTTGCGGGTATCAATGCCGTTGCGGGCAACATCAATCAGGAAGTTTTTAAAACAAGCGGCGCAGCATCTGCTCAAGCGCGAAGCACGGCACAGGGAAGTTCCTTTATCAATGCGGAAACCGGCGCTCCGAGCACGAATTATTTAAATCCCGAACTTCGCTATCAAGGTGTTGAAGAAAACAAATTCCGTTCCCAAACCCAACCTTTTGAATCCACGGGCATGCAAGTTGCGGATTTCAACGGCAACGGTTTTAACGAAATATTGCTTGGCAGTGAAAACGAAGTCATCATTTATTCCTACAATGACAACCAATTAAAAGAACTTGCCCGCAAAAAGCTCTATTCTTCCGCCAATATCTTACGCATAAGCACTTTTCCCCATAAAGGAAGAAATTATATTGTCGTCGCGACCTGCGATGAAACCAACAACGATGCAAGAAGCTATATTCTGCTCTTCAACGGCAAGCAAATCCAAGAAATCGCCAATACCCGCTATTACCTGAACGTTGCAAAAACAAGCGCCCATGGCGACCCCGAACTTATCGGACAGAACGCCGATGCGACGCGTTTCGTGAAAGGTGCCGTGTTCAGAATAAATTTTGACGGAAAAAACATTTCCAAAGGCACAAACCTCAGCTCCCTGCCTTCAAAAGCCGATGTGTTCAACTTCACCTATGTGCCTTCTTCCCAAGACAGCGGCGATGTTATCGCTGTCATTGACGATCAGGACCGCCTGAATATTTTCAGCACAAGCGGAAAACTCCTTTCCAAAACGGAAGAATATTATGCCAGCACGGCAAACCGCGTATCCGTAACGCGTGATATCGGCGGGTTTGTTTCTCAAGAAGGTAAAATTGACGCTTCCTACCATTATGTTCCAAGTGCTGTCAATGTGGTTGATATTGACAATGACAACAACTACGAACTGATTGTGACAAAACCCCTCAGCGTTGCCGCCAATCTTTTAAATAACTACCGCAATTATGCGCAAAGCGAAGTTCATGCCTTGCTTTGGGACGGTGTCGGCGCCAATCTTTTATGGAAAACCCGCCGTATCAAGGGAACCGTCGCCGACGTGAAAATCGCCGACCCCAATAACGACGGTGTCCTCGACCTTGTCGTCAATGTCAACACCTACCCCGGAACAATGGGAATAAGCAAAATCAGGACCTTCGTAACCCTTTACCCCTTGGATACCAATAATATCAACACTGACGCCATCAATTTTGCAGAATAAAAACCGCCCGCTTTTTGCGGGCTTTTTTTTCCGATGAAAAATGATTTGGAGAAACTGTTATGCATAAAAACACGCAATTGCCGGAAGTCACCTTTTCAACCTTTATCCTTTCGCTCGCCTCATCAACCCTTATGCATTTGGGGGAAGTTCCCAATCCCGACACGGGCAAAACAGAAAAAAACATTCTTTTGGCGAAACACAGCGTCGACTTGCTCAATATGCTTGAAGACAAGTTCAAAAACGGACTGAACGCCGACGAACAAAAACTTCTTCAAGATATTCTCTATGAAGTGAAAATCAAATACATTCAACAAGCATAAAAAGGAAAAACGATGTATAAAGCAGGACTTATCGGCGTCACCGGCTATACGGGCATGGAACTGGCAAGAATTTTGGCGACACACCCGCAAATAGAACTTACGCACGCGACCTCAAGACAAGAAAGCGGCAAAAAAATCGAAGACCTGTACCCTTTTTTACGCTCTTACAAAATC
>DONZ01000232.1 GCA_003512875.1 Desulfovibrio sp.
TGCTTGGAAACAAAAAACTCCCTGCCCTTTATCCTGTTTCCTCAAACGTACCGCAAGGCATGTCCGTTGCCGCGCTGCCTTCAGGACGCCGGGCATGGAAACCTCTTGCTGACGGTTGTTCGCCCTCACAAGGTCAAGATAAACTCGGACCTACTGCAATTATCCAATCTTTAAGTAAATTGCCGCATGAATGTATCGACGGCGGAACATTGCTCAATATAAAACTTACTCCCGCCATTGTTAATGGTGCGGAAGGAAAATCACGGCTTTCCGCTTTCATCAAAACATTCATCGACCTGAACGTGTTCCACGTCCAATTCAATGTGGTAAACCATACCATATTGAGAAAAGCGCAGCTTAATCCGGAAGAATACAAAAGCCTGCTTGTCCGGGTTGCCGGATACAGTGCATATTTTGTTGAATTAAGCAAAGAAATTCAAGAAGATATTTTAAGCAGAACCGCCCATGAATTATAGGAATTGCCATGAATAACACACTTGTTTTATTTGACCCCAACAATGCGTTAGAGGAAACTGAAAAAGAAATTGACAAACAATTTATTGTGGAAGGCAATCCCAAAACCCGCTTATGGAAATGTTTTATCAGCGAAGACAAAAAAATCCATTCCGGATTTTGGACTTGCCAAGGAGGAGCTTTTGTCATTCCGGCTCATACATCCAATGAAATGTGCACCGTTTTGGAAGGTGAAGCAATCGTAGAAACGGAAAACGGAAAACAATTCCATATAAAAGCCGGTGATACAATCTTCATACCGTATGGAATTAAAAACACATGGTATGTGAAAGATTTTATCAGAAAAAGTTATATTTGCAGCTTCCCGCAGTAATCAACAAGGCGGCAGTTTTTACTGCCGCCTTTTCTGCATAGGGGAATTGAATATTATTGGGTTTACAGATCAAGATGTGCGTCTAACAGATATAAAATGGAACTGTATAATTCAGGCTTGGTTTCAAAATGGGCAATTTTCTATTTTAATCTTCAATTTTCCAATTGATCGGTTCTCTGCCAACGGAAACTAAAAACTTATTCGCCAGGGAGAAGTGTTTGCAGCCGAAAAATCCGCTTGCCGCAGAGTAAGGACTTGGGTGCACCGATTCCAGAATTTTGTGATTCGGATTGGTGATCAGCGCCTTTTTAGAACGGGCATTGTTTCCCCAAAGCAAAAAAACGATTGGCTCAGGATGACCGTTTAATAGGGTAATGACCCGATCTGTAAAGATTTCCCAGCCTTTTCCCTTATGACTGTTTGGATTTCCCTGCCGAACAGTCAGCACAGTGTTAAGCATGAGTACCCCCTGTTTTGTCCAGCTAGTTAATTCTCCATGATGAGGGGGAGCAATCCCGAGATCGGATTGAATTTCCTTATAGATATTTACCAAAGAAGGCGGAGCACACACGCCTTTCTTTACAGAAAAGCAGAGACCGTGAGCCTGCCCCTTGCCGTGGTAAGGGTCCTGACCGAGAATGACCGCCTTTATATTCGTAAACGGAGTATATTTGAGCGCATTAAAAATATCATACTTATCCGGAAAAATCGTTCGTTCCTTGTATTCCTGAATTAAAAATTGTCTTAATTTGAGGTAATACTCTTTATCAAATTCACCTTTCAGCAACTCATCCCAGTCATTTCCGATTCGTACCATCAAACAGCCCCCTTTCCTTTTGATTATTTTGTTAAGTTTATCACATAATGTGATCACCGGCAACCGGAAAGTGCCCCAACAAAAAGCTCACGTTCTTTCAGTTCAGTATAATTCGCCAATTTTATTAAACAAAATTCCTTACGTGATTTACGGCAGGCGCAACCTATTTATCTTGCCGTATCTGTGCTGTTTGTCAAAATATGAGAACGAGCTTTTCTTAACCTTTCGTGCCTAAGGATTTTCGCAATTCACTGTGATTAAGTAACGAATACAAATAGTTAGGAGCAGAAATACGAAAAATAAAATACCCCGTTTCTAAAAAGCGGATAAGAACCGTAAGTCGGTGTTTAAATTCTTGCCGCGGATTTTGAGGACTGATCTTGAGCATAAAAAAAGCCTTGAATGTACCGATGAAATGCACCATATGAACAATCAAGGCTGAATTTGAAAATACTGATTTGACAAATCAATATCTTAAAAAGATGGCGGAAAGGCAGGGATTTGAACCCTGGATACAGGTTTTAGCCCGTATACTCACTTAGCAGGCGAGCTCCTTCGGCCGACTCGGACACCTTTCCGTAAGAGCAGAAAGTTTTTCTACTGCACAATATTTATTTTGTCAAGCAAAAAAATCAATACTATTTCCAAAAACACCTTCCATTCCACTTTCATAAAAAGAAGCCACACCATAACGCATGCAATAAATCTATTCTAACTTACCACATTATGGAATAACAGCATGGATTAATACTGCTGTTTAACAACTATGATAAAATTTAACCTCCATAAAGCACAAGTCATTCCGCAATACCATATCAAAATCAACCGCTCATTTTTTTATAAAAAATATGCCGCAATACTGTTATTGAAAGCAAAACAATTATCGCAGCATATGAACATAGCGGCTATCGCCGGACAAAACAAACACAAATCAGCATTTGCCCGTCCGCATATATGCCACCATTTGATCCGGCGTCATGCCTTCAAGCCCCATATCTTTCATTGTATAGCCTTGCGAATAGTAATCTGTCTTCATCATAATATTGCTCAGGTTTGTCATTGCATGCAATGTTGGCGTATCAATATTTTTTAATTTCGCAAAATTAATCGCCGTTACGCAGCCAACAGGAATATCTTCCGTAATATACCGGGATTTCAACTCAAACCGCGTACCTTTCGGCGTCGGCAGCCATGTGGTCAAATCCAACGCTTCAGTATAAGGCAAACGGTAATCATGTCCATAAAAGAACTGTCCGATCAGCCCCATACGGGAAGAAGTCAAAGCATCTTTTTCCACATGACAAATGCCGATACCGAATGCCTTGCTGATAGTCACCAAATCCTCATAATACGCATATTGAACCTCCCCAACGGTTGGCGAACAGCCAAATGCATAAATATCAAAATAAACATCGGAAGCGCCCACATGAGGAATAATTCCCCAGTTTTCAATGGCACCGACATTCATGACAACCGCCGGAACATGGAGAAGCGGATTGACATTGGAAAGGCTGATATCCAAAACCGTATCGCCATGTTCAAGCTTTGTTGCATCAAGGGCCGGAATTTCTTTGCTTTTTTGAGCATATTCATCAAAATCCGATGACGGGAACGTATCCACACGGATTTCATTTTCCCGGTATGTGATGTTCACGACATCCGTTTCTGTTTCCATATTGTTATATTCAACAAGGCGGGCACCATAGACCAATGAATCATAACCGGCAATGATAACCCGCGTATCAAACCCTCTTTGCTTCATGATATTTCTAAGAATAAGACTGCCGAAATTATCGGGAAAAATACTTACGGTTTGCCCGTCTTCCAATAACGGAGCAAGCTCTTCAAAAACGTTTTTAAAACCTTGAGCTTGTATGGAAACAAGAATATGATCAGCTCCTTTTACGGCTTCAGCCATATCGTATGTCACCATATCGATCCGCACCGTTCCGTTTCGCTTGAAGTTTTCATAGTTCATTTCAAGCCCTTCAAGACGAATACGGCGGCTTTTTAAAATTCCTTTCACTTTATTGTTGAATTGTGTGAATTCATACATCCTTACTTCCGCACCGCCAAGCTTGCAATCCGCAGCTAAAGCATGCGCACCGTTTCCGGCACCTATTACAGCGATAACAGCCATATAACAACTCCTTAAATTATAACATGCTAAATAAATTACTTTTTATCGGCTGCAAGTTTTTTGTCTTGCAATTTAAGAACAATATAGCGGTATACGATGACAAAACCGCTGAATGCGCCTGCATACCCAAAATACGTCATGATCTTATTCAAAAGAATTTCATAAGGGATATAAAGCGTGATGAAATAAACAACAATACTGCAAATTATAATGAACCCTTTGTAATAAATCGATTTTTCATCAGACCAAATCATAGACGCACAGGTCCAAAGAATAGGACACATTGTTGAATAAACAGACAAAAGAACAATGACAGAAAACACGACGCCGATACCGGTAAAGAAACGGTTTGCCAAAACAAGGTTAGGAATGGCGGAAATTCCGCATTCGGCAATATTGCCGATGTAATTCAATGCCAAAATCACACAGCAGACAATATAAGAAAGAATACCCGCCACGATAATCAATTTCGTGTCTGAAAAACGGTATTCTTTCAATGCATTTCCCAAGCTCGCAACATAGGCCATCGGAATTAACAAACAAACACCGGTATAGGAAAATGCGGAAAGAAGAATGCTATGCCCCGCTCTTGTAACGTGCACGGCACCGCTTTGCATCAGCTCCACGCCTTCACTGATATGCGGATATGTTCTAAACGCGGACGCAACACCGAGCGCTAAAGAAACAAGAACGACAACAGGACCGATTTTTCCAATGATCTCCACCATTTTTTTCAGTCCCAAGACAGCTGTTCCTGCCGAAATGACAACGGCAATAGCACTTCCCGCCGGAATTGGCAGACCGAATTGCTGATGAAGAACATTTCCGAAACCGGAAATCATGAAAAAATAACAGCCAAGGTTATATGCCCATACAAAAAAACTCAATAAGCCGCCTAAATACTTTCCGCCGATAACATTGTATACTTCTTTAATATCCTTGGCTTCTCTTGTTCTGCCGATATAGCTTATGCCTATATACGACAAGGAAAGAAATATCGTAAAAATCATGGCGATTTGAAAAACGCCGCTCACAGAGCCCCAGTTTGAGAAAAATTGCATCACCTCTTGTCCGCTTGCAAAACCGGCGCCTATTTCATACGCAAGTATCGCACCTGTGGTATTGACAATAATGCCTAATCCCATTTTTTTTGTACCGTTCATTTTTACCATCCTTAACAATAATGAAAAAGGGTTTCAGTAACTAAAAAATCTTACAAATACGGAAAAAATACGTTTTATGCAGTTTGGACTTTATATAGAACTTTTATACGTTATAACGTACTTTACCCTTTACACAAAACCAACTATTTGTCAAGAGTAAAATATTTTTTTGCTTGATTTTTATAACTTGTCAGTATATTTTATTAAAAATTGATTAATTCATGATTGTTTATAATGAGTTAGTCAATTACCTATTTTTAAATGAGTGTTGGAA
>DONZ01000117.1 GCA_003512875.1 Desulfovibrio sp.
TTTATATTTCAATTCCAGGAAAATCTTCTGTCCTGTCTGCTTGCCGATACCTGAAACCTTGGTAAGGGCGTTGACATCGTCCTGCGCCACGATCCGCCGCAAATCGTCAGGTCTGTACACGGATAAAATCGCAAGAGCCGTTCTCGCGCCGACCCTGTTTATGGTCGTAAGCATTTTAAAGGTTTCGCGCTCTTCAAAGGTGGCGAAGCCAAAAAGCTCCTGGGCGTCCTCACGCACCACGAAAGCCGTATACAGGGCGAGCTCTTCGCCCGCGGCGGGCAGCGCCATGCCCTGCGGAATGAAAACTTCATAGCCTATGCCGTAACGGGTTGCGATAATTATGCTTTGCGCTGTCTTTTGTAAAAATTTCCCCTCGATATAGGCTATCATCATATCCTCATTGTTTTGTATTTGTTTATGATTACCGTTCCGTCTCACGGTTTTTGCGGCAAAAGTCCCGTCAGCTCTTCTTCAAGGCGTTTCCGGCATACAGCCAAATATTCTTCCGTCAATTCTTCCGTCACAAAAAAACCTTCCCCGAAAAAAACCTCGACCTTGCTGAAAGGCAAAGGAATTTGAAACTTATCCCAACTGGGGAACGCATAGGAATTTTCCATATTAAGACGCACGGGCGTTATTTTCGCGTTCGCTTTTTGAGCGAGCAAAAAAGCGCCGTCTTTCGCCTTGTGGCGCGGACCCATCGGACCGTCAACAGTGATACAGGCATGAATAGTGCCGTCTTTCATAAGTTTTGCGGCATGCAAAAGAGCTTTCAGCCCTCCGCGCCGGCTGGAACCCGCCGCTGTGCGCAAACCCAGTTTCCGCATGAATTTTTCTAAAATCGCACCGTCTTTGCTGCTGCTCACAATGCAGACGATATCCAAATCCTTCCGCAAATAGATAAGCGGAAACAGTTCGTCATGCCAAAGACAAAGAACCACCGGCGTCCCCTTGACATCTTCGCCTTGTTTCCGTCTTGCCGCCACATCGTCCTGCTCGGCGATTCTTACGCGTGTTTTTTCGTCATACCGCAAAGACTTGCAAAACACCTTGTAAAAACGCACGAGCAAATCAACGCAAAAATCAGAAGTTCTGAGCAAGTCGCGGATTTTCCGGCGCAAATTTCCCGCTTTATTTTTAATGATTTGTTTTGATTTTTCTATCATGGTCCCAATTTGTCGGAATACGGATTTTTCAACTGCAAAAAAGCTAGACGATTGAATGTATAAAGTATATTATGCCCCTACGCAAAACGCAACAAAAAAGAATGGAAAAATGGAAGATAAAAAAGTACGCCTCAACAAAGCCCTTGCCGACGCCGGAATTTGTTCGCGCAGAAAAGCCGACGAGCTTATTTTCGCAGGTCTTGTCACCGTGAACGGGCAAAAAGCGGACACGCCGGCTTTGCGTATCGACACGAAAAACGATATTGTCCTTTGCCAAGGGAAAAAAGTTTTTTTCTCAGCACAGAAAAAAACGTGCGTCCTTATGCTGCATAAGCCCGTGAGCGTCGTCAGCACGGTCAAAGACCCGGAAGGACGCAAAACCGTACTCGATTTTCTTCCTCCCGCCTATAAGACAAGACGCATATACCCCGTGGGACGGCTGGATTTTTTTTCCGAAGGGCTCTTGCTTTTGACCGACGACGGAGAACTTGCCAACAGGCTTATGCACCCGCGCTGGCACATGCCCCGCGTTTATCACGTGAAGGTGAGGCTTCCCGATAAAGGGTATGATCTGCAAAAAACCGTGAACCTTATGGAAAAAGGCATGAAACTGGCAGAGGGGGAAGAACTCGCCCCTGTGCGGGTCCGTCTTCTCAAAACGCCGAAAAGCGAACAGGAAAAACGTGAACTCTGGCTTGAATTTACCTTGTCCCAAGGTATAAACAGACAAATCCGGCGCATGTGCCGCGATACGGATTTAACGATACTGACCCTGAAACGCGTGCAGCAAGGCCCGCTCCTTTTGGGAGATTTGCCAAAAGGCGAAGTCCGCGGACTGACAGCCGGGGAACTGCGGGATTTACGGCGGCTTGTCGGTTTAACAGAATAAAAAAACATATCGGAACATATGAAAAAATAAGGAGAATACCCATATGCAGAAAACAGATGACGCAAACCTCGATATAGAATTTCAAATCCAAGGTCAATGGAAAACAGATTTGGCTCTTGCGTTCGCCTTTGAAGGCGAGGGTGTCGACGATGCCTGCCATTTTACCCAAAATGCCGCCCCATGGCTGAGCATAGCCCCCCAGTGGCGTGATTTTAAAGGAAAAAAAGACGAACGCATTGTTTTGTACGGTCCTCCCGCCATGGAAATTTCCCGCTGTATGGTGCTCGGACTTGGGGAAACAAAGGATTTAACCTTGGAAGACATGCGCTTTTCCTTTGCAAAAGCCGTAACCGCCTGTCAGGATTTAGGCTTGGAACACATCGGCATCGATATTGTTTCCATGGCGCGGATCGGAGCGAAACTTGGCGTAACCCGTGACGATATGGCAAAAGAACTCGCCCTTGCAGCCAAGCTCGCCTTGTATTCCTACACCGCTTTCAAGAAAAAAACGGAAAAGCCGACGCTCCGCAAGCTTTTCTTCCTGCTGGACGACGATTTTTGTGACGACAGCCTGAAAAAGGCGGTACGCTATGCGGAAGCCGAAGCCCTTGGCATTTACCTCGCCCGCGACCTTGCCAACGCTCCCGCCAATGCCGCAACACCGGATTATTTCGCCCAAAAAGCGGAAGAAACCGCCCTTTATCATAATTTTCAATGCACCGTGCTCAAAAAAGAAGA
>DONZ01000214.1 GCA_003512875.1 Desulfovibrio sp.
GCAGAATTTTAGCCTGCATGAGGTACGGCATTTCTCCCGCTTCGTCTAAAAACAGCGTTCCGCCGTTTGCGGTTTCCAAAAGCCCTTGCTGTCCGTTTTTTTTAGCGCCGGAAAAAGCACCCTCTTCATATCCGAAGAGTAGGCTTTCCATGAGTGATTCCGGGATCGCCCCGCAGTTTATTGCCACAAACTCTTTGGAGCTGCGTTCGCTCAGTTTGTGAATGGCCATAGCGACCAGTTCTTTTCCTGTTCCGGATTCCCCTTGCAAGAGAATAGCCGCATTTGTTTTGGCTATTTTTTCTATTTGTTTTCGTAGCCGCTGCATGGCAGGGCTGTTTCCGATAATCGCCATTAAAACCTTCTTGAAAATATTTTGACAATTATTGAGAAAAATAACATTCATTATTTTATATGAATATGTATGAATTATTTCTTATTTGATAAAAATTGTCAAATCATTTGATAAAAATGAGAAAAATTTTAATAAAAGAAGCAAAAAACTGAATATTTTATAAAAATTATCAAAAAAAGCAAGAAAAATATCAAGAAATCAATTACTGTTTTTTGTAATATATTGTTTTTTCAGCATAATAAAAAACAACGAAAAGCATTAAACAAGTTTGGCATGCTATTTGATAAACAATAAGTGCACGTGCATTAATGTTATTGTGAGAATCAAGGAGCATTTTATGGAATGGAACAAAGAAGTTGTTGACAGGGTAAGAGGCGCCATGCGTGACCGGGCAAGGGTTTTGGCCTGCATGTGCGATGAGCTTTTCGCAATTTTGCCGGCTGATGAAGCAGAAAAAAGGGCGCGGAAAGCCATAATAAAATATGGCTGTATCAGGGCTCAGAGGGACGGGCATACCATCACTCCGGAAGAATGGACCGACATTCATTACCGGGATATGGGAGGAGTTTTTGAAACAACGATTGAAAAAAATGATGAATACTGTGAAATGCAGATGCATTATTGCCCTTTGCTTGAAGAATGGAAAGATTTAGGGCTTTCAAAGGAAAAGCAGGACTTGTATTGCGATATTGCCATGGAACTTGACAGGAACAGGGCGGTGCAGCACGGCATTCCCTGCGATATTGTCGAACGGTTGGGAAAAGGGGACAGTTTTTGCAGGGTCAGGCTCTGGAAAAAGCCTTAGTGATGATCGGGGAGGCTTATCTCCCCGAAAACAAGAGGAGAACATATGCTTTTTCATAAGGACATACTCTCGGGAATCGCACTGTTGATTTTGTGTTTGATCGGAACAATGAGCGTTTGCCAATTGCCCGCAGCGGGGGCCGGAGAAGCTGTCGGTCCGGCAACCCTTCCGAAGTTTTGCTTGATGGTTTTGGCATTGTTTGCGGGCATTCTGATCATAAGGGGTATTCGGCTGAATGGTATGAAAGAAACCGCAGGATTTAATTTCTGTTTAAGGTCCATTATATTTTACGGGTTTTATCTCTTGTATCTTTACGCGATGGTTGCCATAGGCGATTTCATCGTTTCTATGGATTGGATTGAAACAATACCCTATGCCGGCGGCTTTGCCGTTTCCACGGTTTTGTTTTTGATTTTTTCCTTTTGTTATTTACGCAGGAAAAGAATTGCGGAAATCATAAGCGTAGCGGTTCTGACCACAGCTGTTTTGGCAATATCTTTCGGCGGATTTTTTAAAGTTCTTCTTCCTTGACGGAGGAAATATGCTAGATATTATTTACGGTTTACAGCAGGCATTGACTTTGCCGTCCCTTGCCGCGTGTTTCACGGGAACGGCATTGGGAATTGTTTTTGGCGCATTGCCGGGGTTGACGGCGGCAATGGGCGTTGCGCTGCTTATTCCGCTTTCATTCGGCATGCCGACTGTCGAAGCGTTTTCCATGCTGCTCGGCATGTATTGCGGGGCGATTTACGGCGGCTGTATTTCGGCGATACTGGTCGGCACTCCCGGAACTGTCGCCGCCGCGGCAACGGTTATGGAAGGTCCGAAACTGACAGCCAAAGGCCAGTCGCTCAAAGCTCTTGAGATGGCGACATGGGGTTCTTTTGTCGGCGGAATGGTGAGCGGCTTGGCATTGATCACATGCGCCCCCCTGTTGGCGCAGGCGGCTATGCGGTTTGGTGCGGCGGAATATTTCGCTTTGGCGGTTTTTGCGCTCACGGTTGTTGCGACATTTTCTTCCGGCAACATGCTAAAAGGGCTGACTTCGGCTTTTGCGGGACTTTTCATTTCAACAATAGGCATAGACCCTGTTTCCGGTGATTTTCGCAACACATTCAATATGCCCGATCTTTTCAACGGCGTATCGCTTGTTCCGGCTTTGGTGGGTTTGTTTGCCGTATCACAGGTCATTCTTTCCTTGGAAGACATTTTTAAAGGACAATACGGCATTGTCAAATACGGCGAAGTTTCCAGGAAAGGAATCGGTTTTAAGGAACTGTGGAAGCAGAAAGTGAATTTTCTCCGCTCTTCCCTGCTGGGTACCGTTATCGGAATCATTCCCGCAACAGGGGCGAGCGCCGCTTGTTTTATCGCATACGGCGAAGCGAAGAGATTTTCAAAAACGCCGGAAGAATTCGGAAAAGGCACGCTTGAGGGAATAGCCGCAACGGAAAGTTCCAATAATGCCGTGACGGGCGGAGCGCTTATTCCGATGATGGTGCTGGGTGTTCCCGGCGATGTTTTAACGGCTATCTTGCTGGGGGCTTTGATGATACAGGGATTGGTACCCGGACCTTTGCTCTTTGCCGAACACTCGGACGCTGTCAATGCTATTTTCGGAAGCTTTTTTGTGGCGCAGGCAGCAATGCTTTTGCTCGGCTTGGTCATTGTCAGAATCGCAGGAAAGATAG
This sequence comes from Desulfovibrio sp., assembly GCA_003512875.1. Taxonomy (GTDB): domain Bacteria; phylum Desulfobacterota; class Desulfovibrionia; order Desulfovibrionales; family Desulfovibrionaceae; genus Taurinivorans; species Taurinivorans muris. Next base: position 2,849 of record DONZ01000214.1, read on the forward strand.
TGAATGTGCCGACTCCGATCCTGCTGCCGATAGTGCTTGTTTTATGCGCCGTCGGCAGTTATGCGACAAACAATTCCGCGTTTGATTTATGGTTGATGGCGGTTTTCGGTTTTCTCGGCTATGTCATGCTGAAAGGGGATTTTCCTTTGCCCCCGATGTTGCTTGCCATTATTTTGGGACCGATAGCGGAATCGAATTTCAGAAGGACATTGTCCATTTCACGCAATGATTTCAGCGTGTTTGTCACAAGTCCCATTGCGGCGGCGATTCTTGTCCTGTGCTTGGCAATCATTATTAAAGTTGGATATGACGAATATAAGAGAAACAGGACGGTAAGAGAGTCCGACACACAACAAAACAAGGAGTAATCGTATGAAATCCAAATTGCTGGCAAGCATCATGCTTATCATTTTGAGCGTATCGGGCGGGATAGGCTGTGCTGAAGCGGCTGATTTTCCAAGCCGTCCCATTACGCTGATCATGCCGTTCGGGGCGGGCAATGCGCCGGATACCCTGGCGAGGATCATCGGAGAATATTTTCAAAAGAAACACGGAATAACGCTTCTTATCACAAGCAAAGCCGGCGGAAGCGGCATTCCCGCAATGCTTGAAGTCGCCAAAGCCCGTCCTGACGGCTATACGATCAGCCTGACTTCCGCCAATGTCGTCACCGTTGTTCCGCAGGTGAAACCCTGCGGCTTCACGTATCAGGATTTTACCTGTATAGCGCAGACATCTTTGTTCACAATGGGGTGGGGCGTTCTTGCGTCTTCCGGTATCCGTTCTGTTGACGATTTGATGCAAAAAGCGAAAGAACATCCT
>DONZ01000116.1 GCA_003512875.1 Desulfovibrio sp.
CCACGATTATTTGACGTACAAAGAAAGTTTGCAGGCGGACTGCCTTATTTTCATTGTGGATGCAAGAAAACCGGATTCCGCCAGCGAACTCGGTTTCTTACGTGAAATCACCGCCAAAAGCAGAGCCATTAACCTGCTTGGGGTAATAAGCAATCTTGACAGACTGAACAAACAAGAAAAAAGCCAAAACAGCATCGACAGGGCTAACCTTCTTTTTCAGGAAGCCGCACAACACAACGCCATCAAATTTTTAGGGCTTTATCCTCTGAACCCGAAAGCACTCATGGCGCATTTTTGCTTTCAAAAAAGCCTTTCCGCCGGTGAACTGCAAAACTGGAACAACTTTCTCGACAGCATTGTGCAGGCAATTCAAAATGACACCAATACGGTTGAATATCAGCAAAAAATCAGCGACAATGCCGAAAAATTACTCCGGCGTATTGAACAGAATTTGGAAAAAAATCAAAAAGAAATTACACAGATTTATCCCAATAACTTTATTCAGATATTGGAAAAACACGAACAATCCCTGATTGCCGCTTTGGAAAAATATCGCACGCAGGCAACACAAATTTCCAAAAGTGCAGAAAAAGATATTTTAACTTGGCAAAAACAGCAGGAAGAAGCTCTTGATTTGTTTGAAGAAAAATTTATTCAAACCATACAATTAAAAACCCGTGAATTTGCGGACACCTTAGGTTCCGATATTGCAAAAAGCGACAAATGGAAAGAATTTGACCAAAAAGAAGCCAAGGAACTCGCCAGGACACTTGTTCAGGATTTTGTCCGGAAGCAAGAGGAACAATTACAGCTCTGGGAAGAAAAAATCAAAATTTTCCATAAGGATATCCATATGCTGTCCAATGAATGCCTTGAAACGATTTCTTCCGGCGTGCATACCATGGGCGATATAAAGCTTGAAAGCACAACGCTCAATAATGTGCTTATCCAAGGAAACCTCAAAATGAAACAACTTTCCCTCTTTTTAGCGGGAGCGGGAAGCGCGTTCATCCTCTCAACCTCATTTTTCAATCTTATCACAGTCGGCAGTATCGCTTTGGCGTTTTTGGGCGACCCCATCAGCATTTCCGGTTTGGTTTTAACGGGAATAGGAGCAATTACCCTGCATTTTCAAGGAGATATACAAAAACACAAGAAAAATATCTTGGAAAAGAAACAAAAAAAGATTGAAGCATGGGCAAAAAAAATCCGAACAGCCTTGGAAGAAGCTATTCAGGAAAAGCAGGATGAAATTTGCAGACAATATCAGACAATCATACAACAGAGTTTTCTTCCCTCTTTCGAGCTTCTTTTTTCAGAAACCATACATATTCACTGGTATAATGAATTTTTAAAACATCTGAACGAAAACGCAAATACGGAAAAACAGAACAATCGAAAATCCCTTGAAAAAGTAAGACATTTCTTAACTTCCTGAATAAACAAATGAAAGACAATTTATTCATCATAATTTTTTTCAAAAAAAGCATGCTGAAAATTTTTTTCGATATGCAAAGACGCTGCATAATTTCGGAGCAGAAAATCCATGCAGCATATACAGGGACAAAATCCATAGCATAAAAACAAAGGCTTTGCGCTTCGCCAAAATATGACGCCGGCGCAATACCATGAATAAAAAACACTTCCATTACGCTGCAAAAGTTTCCGATACACAACGAAAAAACAAATGCAGCAACACAAACCATACAAAAAAGCCCTTTTTCCCGCTTATTCAGGAAAAAGGGCTTTTATATGCGATTGTCAATAATTACAATTAATCCTTAATGATAATTAATCCTTAAGCAACTCACGCACGGATATTTTCTTGAATAAGAGCCCGACAGCAATGGCGACAACAGCAAAGAATGTCGGAATAAAGAAAATACCAAGAGCCGTTGCCGTCACCGTACCGAAAAATACCGCTCCGCCGACGGCAAGTTGGCTCGCCGCACCTGCACCGGAAGATAACAGAAGCGGAATAACCCCAAGCCCGAAAGCCAAGGAAGTCATCAGAATCGGACGGATACGGAGCCTTGCGGCTTCTGCCGCAGCAGCCCGGTAACTCTTTCCTTCTTTTTCCATGATTTCTTTTGCAAATTCAACAACCATGATTGCGTTTTTCGCCGAAAGTCCCATTGTGGCAAGAAGTCCGACTTGGAAATAAATATCATTGGAAAGACCTAAAATAAATGTTCCCAACACAGCTCCCAAAACCCCGATAGGCACAATCAAAATAACGGAAAACGGAATTGTCCAGCTTTCATACAAAGCGGCAAGGGCAAGGAAAACAACCAAAATGGAAATGGCAAGAACGATACTTGTCTGGTTGCCCGCCTGAACTTCTTCATAGCTCATGCCGGTCCAGCTCAAACCGAAACCTTCGCCAAGTTTCGCCACTTCTTCTTCCATGATAGCCATAGCTTCCCCGGTTGTAACGCCGGGAACGCCCACACCTTGAATTTCAACGCTGGAAATACCATTATACCGCTCCAGCATAGCTGCCCCCTGCACCCACTGAACATGGGCGATGGAAGAAAACGGAACCATTTTGCCTTGGTTATTCCTAAAGCTCAAATGCAAAAGGTCATCGGGAGTCATTCTGAAAGGACTGTCGACTTGGGCATATACTTTCTTGATACGTCCCCTGTCGATAAAGTCATTAATATAATAACCGCCGAGAAAAATAGCAAGGTTCGTGCTGATTTCATTGACAGAAAGCCCCAAGCTGGCAGCCTTCTGATAGTCAAAGGTGATTTCATACTGCACGTTATCTTCCTGCCCGGTAGGACGGACATAAGCGATTTTGGGATTTTGGAAAGCCGCCGCCATGAGCTGATTTCTCGCAGCAATGAGTTTTTCATGCCCAAGCCCTGCGTTATCCTGCAATTCCAAAGTAAACCCTGTGCTTGTCCCAAGCTCGATAATGGCAGGAGGAACCATGATAAAAATAGAACCGCGCAGGTCATTGGCAAAACGGGCGCTCATCCTGTTTGCAAAAGCAAAAACAGACTGATCCTTGTCAGGACGCTCCGACCAATCCTTTAAGGAAATGAAAGCCACACCAACGTTCTGTCCCTGAGCCCCCATGCCATAGCCCGCAACAACAATGATATTCTTTAAAATATCCCCTTCGTTTTCCATGGCATACTTTTCCATATCTTCAAGAACGGCAAGGGTTTGCGCTTGCGTGCTGTTTGGCGGCAAAGAAACGATGCCGATAACGATGCCGGCATCCTCATCGGGCAAAAAGCTTGTGGGCAAATTCAAATACATGGTGATAAGCGCCGCAAGGATTAAACCGTAGGCAAAAAGCATTTTTCTGGCTTGCCGCAGCAAACTGACGACTTTTGTATAATAGAAATTGGTAAACGTATTGAATTTATCATTAAACCAAACAAAAAACTTGCCGACCTTTTTCTCTTCCGCATGCGGTTTCAAAATCGTGGCGCAAAGCGCAGGCGTAAAAACAATCGCAACAGCCAAGGACATCAGCATCGCCGTCACGATGGTTACGGAAAACTGCCGGTAAATAACCCCCGTCGAACCGCTTAAAAACGCCATGGGCAGGAACACCGCACAAAGCACGGCAACAATACCGATCAATGCGCCGGACACCTGTTCCATGGATTTTTCCGCAGCTTCGACTGGTCCCAATTTTTCCGTCGCCATAAGCCGTTCCACGTTTTCAACAACAACGATAGCGTCGTCAACAAGCAAGCCGATAGCCAAAACCATGGCGAACAGACTGAGCGTATTGACGGAAAAACCGAGAACGAGCAAGATAGCGAACGTGCCCAGCAAAACAACGGGAACGGCGATAGTGGGAATGATAGTCGCCCGAATATTCTGCAGGAACAGATACATGATAAGAAAAACAAGCACGATAGCTTCAAAAAGCGTATGCACGACGTTTTCCACGGAAGCCGTGATAGGCGGCGTTGTATCGTAAGGAACGAGAAGTTCCATATTATCAGGTAAAAATTGGCGGAGTTCATCCAATTTCGCATTCACGACTTTTGCAGTGTCAAGAGCATTGGAGCCTGATGCCAAAGAAATCCCCATGGCACCGGAACTGTTGAGCGTCAGCTGCGAAGTGGTGTTGTAGCTGGCACTGCCGATTTCAACCCGGGCCACGTCTTTCAAAAATACGCTTCGTCCTTCGGAATCGACACGAAGCAAAATATTTTCAAATTCTTCAACGGATTGTAAAAGGTTTTGCCCTTTGATGACAACGTTGATCTGCGCATTTTCTTCCGCCGGCAATGAACCCAACTGTCCGGCGGTAACTTGGGCGTTCTGTGCTGAAATTGCCGTGACAACATCGGATGCGGACATATTGTAATCATACAATCTTTGAGGATCAAGCCAAATACGCATAGCATATTCGTCACCGAAAAGGTTCACGCTGCCGACCCCCGGCAAACGGCTGATCTGGTCCTTGATATAGGACCCCATATAGTCAGCAAGGTCAACGGAATCAAGAGAACCGTCCTTACAAACCAAAGCGATAACCATGAGCATGTTGGAGTTGCCTTTATCAATGCTCACACCCAAACGCTGGACAGATTCCGGCAAAGAACTGATAGCGGTCTGAATTTTATTCTGCACTTGAACCTGCGCGATATCGGAATCCGTGCCTTGCAGGAAAGAAACGCTGATATTGGCTATCCCGTTGGAATCGGAAGTTGACTTCATGTAAATCATGTTATCAACCCCTGTGATGTTCTGTTCCAAAACCTGCGTGACCGTTTCTTCGGTCGTGCTTGCGGACGCGCCCAAATAGGTTGCCTGAATGGAAATAGTCGGCGGCGCGACTTCGGGATACTGGGCTACCGGCAAAAGGAATAATGCTAACACCCCTGAAAGCATGGTGATAATGGCAAGCACCCACGCAAAAATAGGGTGATGGATAAAAAAGCGTGCCATTATGCATTGCCTCCGGTACTTTCAGCGACAGTTGTCGCTATTTCATTTTTTTTCATTGAATTTTCCACTAAGTAATCAGCATCTTTCGGAATATTGATATCGTT
>DONZ01000126.1 GCA_003512875.1 Desulfovibrio sp.
GGGGGAATTTCCGTTTGATCATTTGGAGCCAAGCCAAATAGCCGACGCAATGGTCATTGCGCCCGCCAGCGCGACCACCATCGCAAGGCTCGCCCACGGCTTGGGTGATGAAATGCTTGCCTGCCAAGCTCTCGCCTTTGACGGTCCAATTCTTCTCGCCCCTGCCATGAACCCAAAAATGTGGGGAAATGCCGCCACCAATGCCAATATTGAAACATTGCTCAACCGCGGTTTTTTTCTTACGGAACCGGAAAGCGGCGCTGTCGCCTGCAAAGACGAGGGACAAGGCAGGCTCGCCCGGCTTGAAAAGATTTATTATGACTCCTTGGCTCTTTTGACCGAACAAGACCTGTATGGCAAAAAAATCCTCATCACCTTGGGACCCACCGCCGAAAAATGGGACGCTGTAAGGGTCTGGACGAATAATTCCACGGGAAGCATGGGAACAGCCCTTGCTGTCACCGCATGGCTCAGGGGAGCGGATGTTTATGTTGTCGCCGGTCCGAACAGTCAATACATTCCCCAAGACAGCCGCATACAATGCCATTCCGTGACAAGCGCCGATGAAATGTATGAAAAATGCCATGAATTATGGGACGCTATGGATTATGGAATTTTTACGGCAGCCGTGGCTGACTTCAAACCCCGAGCGGGACTTGCGCACGAAGAAGACACTAGCGCTTTCCATACGGTAAAATTCAAAAAAGAAAATTACGCAGACGGTTTCGATATTCATTTTACCCCAAACCATGATATTTTGAAAAGTATCGGACAAATCAAAACCCCCGGACAAAAACTCATGGGGTTCAGTGCGGAATCAGGTTCACACACGGACGAATTGGCAAAAGCCGTCAAACAAAAACTGGTCAATAAAAACTGTGACATCGTCGTGGGCAATTTTATCAGCGAAGCTATGGGCAAAAAAACCAACAAAGTTTATGTTGCCGACAAGAACGGTATCGAAGAAGCATGGGGAACGATGTCAAAAGCCGATTTGGCATGGGATTTGCTTTCTTATTTGGAAAGTGTCTGATATGAATAACCCGTATTTGCTCCAAAATTTAAAATCACAAGGATTTCACTATATTCTTTTCGATACTGTCGAACAAAAAAAAGAATACAGCCTCACTGCGTCCAAAAGCCCCGATATAAAAATTCCTCCCGGTCCTGCCGGACAATTTAAAACAAACAATCCTCAAGCGGCAAGTAATTATAAACAAAAATTTCCTCCGCTTTTAAAACCCGAAAAACCTAAAAAAGAAAAGCAGGAACTGAGCGTTTTTGAAAAAAATCCCCTCAAACAGCCAATTTTGCCTTTTGACAAATGGCCCGAAGACTGGAAAAAAATTCAAAGGCAATGCAAATTTCCTCCTGAAAAGCCCAAACATATTTCCCGCCAAATCATTTGGACCTATGCGGGCTTGGAATATGATTTGTTTACGGATAACAGCAGCGACAAAAGACGCCGGCTTATCGGACAAATCATAAAAACCCTTTCTTTTCCGCGGGGAACGCATATATTTTTGCCCTATAAGCATATCAACGCGCAGGGACAATCGGAACTTGCCAAAGAACAGGGCTATTCCTTTTTTTGGTCTGCCGTTGATTTGATCCGTCCGCGCGTCCTTGTTGTTTTCGGAGAGCAGAGCATTGCGGAACTTGACCTGCCTCCCCTTCTGCCGACGCAAAAACATACGCTCATGCCTGTCACGGTTTTTGCGCTTGACGATATCATGCTGTATACGGAAAATGAGAGCGAAAACAATATCATGATCCATTTCCTTTCGGACAACCTTAAAAATTTCGCCTGATTTATTTTTTAAGAACGGAACGCCGCACGCTGGACAGAAAAATAAAAATAGGCTACTTATAAAACAAATCATTTCATAGGGAAATGCGCTGCATTGCAGTTTTTACGGACCACAACAAAGGAGTTTTATTTTGGACGGTGATTCGCAACGTTCTATGTGGGATAAAATTACCCATTTATTTGGCAAAGCTGAAGATAATTTAGAACAAGCCATAATGGAAGCGCGTGACGAAGGCGATGTCGAAGCGGAAGAAAGCAATATGCTTTTATCCATTTTGGAACTTGGCGAAAAGCAGGTTCAGGAAATTATGACTCCGCGTACGGACATCACCTGTCTCGCCAGTGAAACAACCATTCAAGAAGCCGCCCGATGCATTTTGGACAACGGACACTCAAGGATTCCCGTATATAAGGATACCAAAGACAATATCATCGGTATCATTTACGCAAAAGACCTGCTCACTTACCTGGTCGGCGATAATCATAATTTTGACGACCATGTCAATAAAATCATGCGTCAGCCTTTTTTTATTCCTGAAACCAAAATTTCCGCCGAACTCTTACAGGAATTTCGCTCAAGAAAAAACCATATCGCCATTGTTGTTGACGAATACGGCGGAACAAGCGGACTTATCACCATCGAAGACCTTTTGGAAGTCATTGTCGGCGATATTGAAGACGAATTCGATGCCCCGAAAGAGGAAGATATTCAAAAAATCACCGACGAACAATATCTTTTGCACGGACGCGCCATGCTTGACGATTTGAATGACATCGACATTCCTGTCAGCTCGGACGAAGTGGACACCATAGGCGGTTATCTGAGCCTGCAAGCCGGGCATGTGCCCCTTGTCAATGAAGAATTCACCGTCGGAGAATGGAAATTCACCGTTATTGAAGCGGATACGAAACAAATCCATAAAATTTCCGCTCAAAAAATCGCCGAACAAACTCTTGAAGATGAATAAATTCACTTTGCTTGCCGATGTCGGCAATACCACGATGAAACTCGGTATAGCCGATGAACACGGAATTGTTCATAGTTTCGGCTTCCCTTCAAAATCCCTTTACACCGCTGACAGCTTAGGGTTTAACGTCATTCAGCTGCTTGATTTGTATCATATCGAAAAAATTGAAAGCGTTTCCCTTTGCTCCGTTGTGCCTGAACTTGGAAAAATTTTTTGCCAAGCCTGCAAAAAATACCTGCACTGCGCACCCCGAATTTTTCCGGAAGATTTCAATATTCCTCTGAACAATCAATACGCCAATCCGCAGGAAGTGGGCGCGGACAGGCTCATGGGGGCGTATGCCGCCCGCATGCTCCGCCCTGAAGCCAAAAGCATCATCTGTATCGATTACGGCACGGCAACGACCTTTGACTGCATAACGGATATGGATTATCTCGGCGGACTCATCTGCCCGGGACTGTTTTCTTCGCACAACGCCTTGGCGAACGGAACCGCAAAGCTCCCTCATATCACCCTTGATTTCGACCGGAGCATTCCGCTTATCGGCAAAAGCACGGTCACAAGCATGAACCACGGCTTTGTTTTCGGCTTTGCCGCAATGACCGACGGGCTTTGCCAAAAACTCGCGGAGCAGCTCCCCGCGCCTTTGCACATTGTCGCCACCGGCGGCTATGCCGAAGATATTGCAAAACTCAGCAACAAAATCAACACGATACAACAAGATTTAATTTTAGAAGGTTTACGCCTTGCGTCTTGTTCGCTTTTAGCTTAAAATAAACATCATTTAACTGTAAAGGAGCATTTATGAGCACCATTACCTCCATTTGGGCGAGAGAAATTTTAGATTCCCGTGGTAATCCGACTATCGAAGTTGAGGTCGGGCTTGAATCCGGCATCGTGGGCAGAGCAGCCGTCCCCTCCGGTGCGTCAACAGGTTCAAGAGAAGCGCTTGAAATGCGTGACGGCGATAAATCCCGGTACAAAGGCAAAGGCGTTTCCAATGCCGTGAATTTCGTCAACGGTGAAATTGCGGAATCGCTTGTGGGCATGGACGCATTGCGTCAAGTCCAAATTGACACGACGCTTATCGACCTTGACGGCACTGAAAATAAATCACGTCTCGGCGCGAACGCCATGCTCGGCGTTTCTTTGGCTTGCGCCAGAGCCGCCGCAGAATTTCTCGGCATTCCCCTGTATCAATATATCGGCGGCATCAACGCAAAAGTCATGCCCGCCCCTATGATGAACGTTATCAACGGAGGAGCGCACGCTTCCAACAATCTTGACATCCAGGAATTCATGATCATGCCTTTAGGCGCCGAAACCTTTAAGGACGCTCTTAGAATCGGGGCGGAAGTTTTCCATACCCTCAAAGCTATTCTGAAACGGGACGGACATTCCACCGCCGTCGGTGATGAAGGCGGCTTTGCCCCCAACCTTAAAAGCCATGATGAAGCGTTCCGTTACCTTATCGAAGCTATTGAAGAAGCGGGCTATATTCCCGGAGCGGAAGTCGCCCTCGCCATTGACGTCGCCTCTTCTGAATTTTATGAAAACGGCAAATACCACATTAAAGGCGAAAATCTGGAACTCACTTCCGAAGAAATGTGTGATTGGCTTGCCGACTTTGTGGAACGCTATCCTCTTATTTCCATTGAAGACGGCATGGACGAAGGCGACCGCCGCGGCTGGAAACTTCTTACCGACCGTTTGGGACAGGAAATCCAACTTGTCGGCGACGATGTTTTCGTCACCAACCCTGACATTTTGGCGGAAGGAATTGAGGAAGGCATTGCCAATGCCATTCTTGTCAAATTAAACCAAATCGGCACGCTTACCGAAACCATGGACACCATTGAACTTGCGAAAGGTTCCGCTTACAATACGGTTATTTCCCACCGCTCCGGCGAAACGGAAGACAGCTTTATCGCGGACCTTGCCGTCGCCGTGAACGGAGGCCAAATAAAAACCGGCTCCCTTTCCCGCTCCGACCGTATTGCAAAATACAACCAACTCCTCAGAATTGAAGAAGATTTGGACGACAGCGCCATTTATTTCGGTCCTATTCTCGCTTCCCATTTCGGGCTTGATGACGACGAGTTTGACGACGAAGAATAATTTTACGAAGGCTGTCGTTTGGCAGCCTTCTTTTTAGGAATACTATGAAACGATTTCTATTCACCTGTTTTTTTGCTTTCTGCTTGGTTTTTCCCGCACTTGCAGAAACTTCGCTCCTGCATGAAGTGGAACAAGCCTATCAAAACATGAAAAATTTCAAAGCGGAATTTAAGCAAGAACTGTTTCATCGTGAAAGCAACACCACCCAAACAAGGACGGGGACCCTCGAATTTATGCCCGAAACATTCATTTTTTGGGAAACAAACGCGCCAAATAGGGAACTTATCGTCTGCAACGACAAAGAAGTATGGAATTACCTGCCCGATGAAGAATTGGCTTACCACTATTCCCCGAAGGTACTGGATACGTCCCATGCGATTTTAAATGTCATCACAGGTCAAGCCAAACTTGAAGACGGCTTTGAAACCGAATTTCTTTCTGAAAATACGGAAAAAAACACGCAGCAATTCACCCTTTATCCGTTGGAACCCAATCCGCAGCTGACGGAAATCACATTAACCGTAAATACCAAAACAAAGCGTATTCAGAAAATTGTTGTGCTTGATTTTTTCGGCAACCTCAACACCATTGAATTTACAAATTTTAACGCAGACATAGCATTAAAAAAGAGCCGTTTTTATTTATCTTTGCCTGATACGGTTGAGATTGAAGACCATTTCGGCGATTAGAAAATACGCAGGAGTTCTGATACAATAAAGACCATCGGCTTAGCCGGTGTTTTTTTTTGCACTCAAGCGACAAACAAAAAAGGGCTTTTCAGCCCCTTTTCAATATTTATGCACTATCGCTTCTGAAACTTCTTTCACGATTTTCAGCGGTAATTTTTCATAATACCATTGATACGCCAAACAATTTTTATCCGTTATACGCGTTTCAAAATCTTTCAGCAAATCAACCTCATCTCCGCCAAGGCTCGCCAGCCCCAAACGCAGCTGTTTTTCCCTGATCAACATGACGACATCTTCATATAGGGTTACGCAATCATCTGCGGTTATGCAGTCAAAAGGCATTTTCAAAAATTCTTTGAAATGATTTTTAAAATAATGGTCGCAAGACGGACAATCCTTTCCAATATATTTTTCAAATAATTCCGCCTCATCCGCCAAAACAGAAATAGCCTTCGCAAGCACTCTATATTCATCCATGGGGTACAAACATTCTTTGCACTTATGCATGGAATCCATAATTTTCTTCGTATACATACCGTTCTCCGTTTTTTTGGTTAATATAACATTTCAAATAAAAATACCAGCAATTTTATCAAAAAATTAATTTATTTGACAATTACAATGAAATATCAATAATAGTTATCACAACCAAGTATAAAAACAAGAAACCTAATATTTAATACCACAAAATGTGTTGAAACGCATTTCTGCATTTTTGCGCAGACAATCTAAAGAAAATCATTTTGAACGATTAAAAGCAAAATATTTAAATAAGACGAACGTGCACAATGTTGTTAAAACTATTGCAATCAGTTGCCCGATAAGAACAGGAAAAGCGAAATATTGAACAATCAGTTCCAAAGAAAGGGCGTTTATCCCATATCCGACGGACCATGAAATCATGCATTTCACATATTCTTTCAGCCAATTTCCCTTTGTTTGAAAAACAATACTTTTTTGCAGGGTAAACGAAATAAAAGAAGAGAAAAGCCAAGAAGCAAACAAGCTCGCCTGATAATTCTCTTCTCCTGACACCTTAATGAATAACGTAAACAATAAAAATGAAATAAGCGTGTTGCACGTGCCGATAAAAACAAATTTCATAAACAAGCGGCATCTATTTATCAGACGTTTATTCATTCATTTCCCAAGTGTTTTTCTTCCATAATTTTTAAAATAGCTTCCAACACCTCATTATCAAAATTAATAAAAATATACTTGTCCTGAACCAAGACAAAATCATTTTTAGGCCATTCCTTCATATTCTTCAATAAAGAAAAATACGGAACCAATTCCGTTAATAAGGTATCGACTGCTACATTACTGTGGTCTATAAAAACTTCTCCATTATACTTATATAGTTTATACGCCTTGTTCACGTTTAAATCAGAACGGTAATATCTTGCAAAATATGAAAATAGATAATATTCAAACAAAGGCGCAGTCATAAAAGAGAACTCATTCCATTTTCTTTTTTCTTTATACCATGTCAAAACATTTGATTCAAAACTTCCTAAAACAATAACTTGATATTCCTGATCATGAATATACAAAGGTGAATTTTCAATTTTTTCAAACAATGTTTCAAGCACTTTTTGATCATGCTCAAAAGAAATTTTCCATAACTTTTGTGCATCATACAGCCTATAAATATTCATAGGCAAAAGAAAAATTAAAAATACAATTAATATATTCTTTGCCCATACAAATTTACTTTTTAAAATAACAGCAACAAAAAAAGCAAACAAAAAGATAACCCCATAAAAACTAACTCTTATCAGCCTCAAATCATTACCTAAAATAAATATTACAGCATTTGCAGCTAAAGGTAATAGGCATACACCAAAAACAGCAAGAAACAACTGAAAAATTTTTAATGAATGATATCTTATTTGATAAATAAACAACACTAAAAGAGCAAAAATATCAATAATCAATAATAACCAAACAACATTGCTATCGTAAAAAGGAACTGTATCGATTAAATGACTGAAACTGCATTTTACAAGTTTTATAAACTGGTCAAGAGATCCGCCCAATAAATTCGTTGAAACGCTATATTCCAAAGCGTCAGCCCAAACCACTCCCGATACAATCATAAAATGAATAATCACCTTAACAGTAATCAGGCTCAATACAATACAAAAAAAAGTTCTTATAACTTTTTTAAACAATAACTGTATGGATTGTTCTTCAAAACAATACATAACTATAATTTTTCCCAAAAACACAATTGCTATTGTATTTATTGCAGGAGCATATATTCCGAATGCAAAAACAAACAGCAAATAAGCTGAAAAAAAATAAAAATATGATTTTTTCTCTGATAATATCAAAGCAAAAATAACAATTGCCGGCAGCCATAAATGAGAAATCACATCAACACCGAAATAACACCAATAAATAACCAGCGGATTTAATACGACAACCAAGGAAAGAACCAAATAATTAAAAAATGTCTTGGGTACATTCCAATAATATGCCAACAAAATTCCGGTAAACGAAAAACCGAATAACGCAAAAGAAACATTAACAATCGGAAGCAGTCTTCCTCCTAACAATTGATTGAATAAATAATTTGTATAGCGTCCATTAAACAAGGAACTTTTTCCCCACATGCCATCGATCAAATAAGACCAATCATGGTTTCCCCAAAGAAAATGCACATTATAATATAAAAACACAAGGTTCAGAATTATGAAAACAGTCCAAAACGTCTTTCTGTATACCCCGTCGATAGCATGATACTTCTTTATGATGACAGTATCCCATTCATAATTGTTTATCAAACATTGCATTTTCTTTGGAAGATTTTTTTGAAAGGATTTTTCTGCAAATTTCTCACAGCAAATAAGCACTGCTTCAAATTTTTCACGCCAGCAAATGAATAATGCCGTTATTGAAAACAATAACGCGGCGATACCTGTTATAAATTCCGGAAGATAAATATTTCTCAGCATGAATTTTGTCTTATACTGGACAGTAAGGGAAAGACCTTGTTCTTTTTCCGCCGGTACGGAAACCACATACGGGCGTTCGAACCATGCGGTCCGCCTTTTACTGTTATATGATTTCCCATTCATTTCTATCTTTTTAACATCAATGGAAAATTTAATAACTTTGTCCCCGTCTTTTTTTTGCCGGCTGTAAAATTTTAACTGAACAGCTTCATTGCCGGTATTTTGAAAATAAACGGTTTTTGTCCGATATAAAAATGTCGAAGGCAGGCTGACAGTAAAACTTCCGTCATTATTTTCATCAACGGCAATGCCTTCTTCCTGCTCATCGGCACTTACACGTATCGGATTGTCCGCTGCAATATCCAAAAAAACAGTTTCATTGATATTACTGTGATATAATAAAAACAAACCGGCAAGCAATAAAAAAAGAGCAGCAAAAGTTGTTAAAAACTTTTTTTGAAACATAGTTTTTCACCTAAAATTTTATTCGTCAATATTTATCAATTCATCAACAATATAGAGAGGTCTGTTTTTAACTTCTATCATAATCCTGCCGATATATTCCCCCATAATGCCTAATGCTATGAGCTGAATACCCCCGAAAAACAGAAGCAAAATAACCAAAGTCGGAAAGCCTTGTACCGGATCGCCCCAAAGAATAGTTTTTATCAAGAAAAACAAGGCAATAACAAAAGAAATAAAAGCAATCCCCCCGCCTAAATAAGTCCAAATCCGAAGCGGCAGCGTGGAAGAGCCTGTTATTCCGTCCAACGCCAAATTCCATAATTTCCAAAAATTGAATTTTGAATTTCCTGCAGCTCTGTCGGCATGGTTATACAATACGGGACAAGATTTGTAACCGACCCAATTAAAAATTCCTTTCATGAAAAGATGTTTTTCCCGGATCCTTAAAACAGCATTGACGACTTTTCTGTCCATCAAACGGAAATCCGCGGCATTATACGGAGCTTTTTGCTCTGAAATCAAATTATAGAATTCATAGAATTTTTTAGACAAAAATCTTCTGAGGCGTCCTTCATTTTTTCTGTTTTCCCTTACGCCGTAAACAATATCATAGCCTTCTTCCCATTTGGCAAGAAACGTTTTTATGGTCATCGGCGGATTTTGCAGGTCAACGTCAATAGGAATCACCGCATCTCCGGATGCTGTATTTCAATCCGGCATATAACGCCCTTTCCTTGCCGAAATTTCTTGAAAAACTGACAACTTTTATTCTGTTATCTTCTTCAGCATATTTTTTCAATATGTCCAGCGTATTGTCTTTGCTGCCGTCGTTCACGCAAACAATTTCATATTGATACGGACATTCGGCTAAAAATTTCCTCATTTCAGCGAAAAAAATATCAATAGCAGCCTCTTCGTTATACATCGGGGCTATGATTGAAATAAGCGCCTCTTCGTGCATGGTTTTCTCCCCTTTGCAGCAAACTGATTTTATCCGAAAAAATAGATTTGGAGCATAATTTTTAAATATATATATATATATTACGAAGAAAAATCAAGGATTTTTTTGAATTGAAAGAATATGAGAAATAGACAACATTTTCTGATTTTGCTAAAAACAAAAAAGAAATAAAAACATACCGCAATAAAAAAAGGAAAAGATTGTATTTCTTATGAATGAACTGTCAGCTTTTTTATATTTCTTCATAGGGCTTGCCGTAATTTTCGGAGGAATTTTAAGAGGCATTTCAGGTTTCGGCTTTTCTCTGACCCTTATTGTCGCTTTAACGTTCTTTCTGCCCCCTTTGCAAGCGACAGCCCTTATTTTCATTTGGGAAATTTCCGCCAGCATTCTGCACCTGCCCTTTGTTTGGAAACATGTGGACTGGAACGCTTTAAAATGGCTTTGTGCGGGATGTGTTCTCGGTACGCCCCTCGGCGTTTATTCCCTCATCCTCATTCCGCCAACCCCCATGACAGTGCTTATCAATGCGACAGTTATCGTTTTAAGTATCGTCATGCTCAGAGGCTATACGCTGAAAAGAAACCTCAATGCTTTTGAAATCATAGGAACCGGCACAATTTCCGGGATTATCAACGGTGCGTCCGCAAATGGCGGACCGCCTGTCATTCTGCTTTTCTTCTCAAGCCCTGCCGGAGCGAATGTAGGACGAGCCTCGCTTATCGCCTATTTTCTCTTTACGGACTGTTTCGCCTCTTCCGTTTTAGCAGCGCAAGGACTTATGGGCGTTGAAATCCTCATCACGGCGCTTTGCTACATTCCCTGCCTTGCCCTTGGAATTTGGATAGGCACAAAACTCTATCACAAAATAGACGAACAGAATTTCAAACGTTTTGTAATGATTTTGCTTATTGTCATTTCAGCCGTGGGCTGTGTCAAAGCGTTGCTGTCATGAACACAGCCCGCCCGCTTGGCATTTTTTTATTCCAACCGTATAAAAAAAGGTTTCCTTTCGGAAACCTTTTTCATTTCGCAAAATATTCTTTTGCAAAACTTCCTTATTTTACGGACGGATGACTTTATCCGCCAAATCAAGGGTTGTGACAATATCGAGCATATTGGTCGTTTCGCCTATTTTCTTCTGCTCGACAAGCCCGAAATGGCTTAAGCACGTCCCGCAAACATTGATTTTTACGCCTTGCGCCGCAAGCTTTTTCAAATTTTCAAGATTTTTCCCTTCCTGCGCAGCCAAACGCACCCCGCCGTTCACCATTATGATTTGCCAAACATTCATTTCCGGAAGGGTTGCCAAAAAATTCTCCATAAGCTTGGCTCCGAGTTCATCATCGCCATGTCCGAGCCTATCTGTCGCAAGAAGGACAACGGTTTTGTTTTTATTGTCATAACTCAGATAATCGGCATAACTTTCACCATTTTTCAAAAACATGGGGTTTTTATTGAAAATTTCCGTATCTTTCAAAAAATGGGTCTTTTCAAAACCGGGAACAGGATCAGGTATTGTGCTGTCAACCTGTTCAAGGAACAATTCAAAAAGGCTGTCCCCTTTTTTATCCACTTTGGAAACAACATACCCGTTATTGTTCGCATAGCGGGTTATATTTTCAACAGCGGGCTGATTATCCACAATAACGGTAAATTCCGACGGATTTTGTTTTTCAATCAATTCTCTGGTACGAAGCACAGGTTCCGGACAGGCAAGCCCTTTACAATCTAGTTTCTGCATAACAACCTCTTCAAAACTGTTTTTATCATTTTTGCTTTTTCAATGCTTTTTTCAAAGAACGGCTTTGCGGCGAATTCGGATTTCGCAAAGCTGCCTTTATTGTCGTTCTTTTGCTCGGCTTCGCTTTCGCCTTGCCGGCGCCCGCTTTTTCCTGTTTCTCTTCCTTTGACTCAGCAGATTGGGTTTCCGCTTTCAATTCCGGCAAATCATTTTTCTTTTTGGAACCTTTCCCGCTGTTTTTGGTATGGGAAGAACGCAAATGCACGCGCATGGGCGCATGCTCGATAGAAAATAAACGGCGGAGCGATTTTTCCAAATACCGCAAATACGATTCCCCGACCCTGTCCGCGTCGTTCACAAAAAAAACAAACGTCGGCGGTTCGCTTTCCGCTTGGGTCAAATAATAAAATTTGGGGCGCACACGCCGAACCACAGGGGGCTGATGTTTGGTCAAAACCATATCCATAGCCCGGTTGAGCTGTCCGGTGCTTACACGCACGCCGCATTCTTCCTTTATTTGTTCCGCCATGGGCAAAAGCATTTTCAAGCCGTAGCGGTTTTTGGCGGAAGTCGGCATGACAGGCACATGCTGGCAAAACGCCAAGGTTTCGGAAAACTGTTTTTGCAGCGCTTTCCTCGCAGGAGCAGGCACCAAATCCATCTTATTCAAAATAATGAGAAAAGGCGTCTTACGCTCGTCAAGAAGTTCCACAAGCCTTTTATCCTGCGCCGTCAAACCTTGCAGGGCGTCAATCACCAAAAATGTCACATCCGCTTTGGTCGTGCTTTTTAAAGATGAATTAACAGAAAAACGCTCCACCGTATCAAAAATCTTCGAACGACGCCGGACTCCTGCCGTATCCACAAAAACATACTTTTTTCCGTTCCAAAGCAAAGGCACGTCAACGCTGTCCCGTGTAGTTCCCGCCAAATCGCTCACAATCATACGCTCTTTTCCCACAAAAGCGTTCAAAATAGAGGATTTTCCGGCATTAGGCCTGCCCAGCAGACAAATCTTCAAAGGACCCTGCTTTTGATTTTTTTCCCTTTGGAGCTGCGGCAAGTCCAAATCAATGTTCTCACTTTCTTCATCTTCGCCGCTCAAAGCAAATTCCTGCTCTGCTTCAACATCATTTCCTGACTGCAAAAATTCCACTTCGGCAAAATCGACAAGATAATCTTCCGGATTTTCATTTTCAAAACCGGTATCCGCATAATCGGTATTTTCTTCTTGATTTTCGGCATGATTTTCTTCTTTTAATGCCCGTTTATCCGCTTTGTTACCTTTTTTCCGGACAATTTCCTCATCTTCTTCCCGCAAAGCGATTTCTTCTTCGTCAAAATCCGGCAATTCGGGAAGCAAATCGACCATCAGACTTTCCAAATACCGAATTTGATTGCCATGTTCGGCGGAAACCGCCACAAGAGGAAAACCGAGCACATGGAAATCGGAACACATCAGCTCTTCTTTTTCCATGCCGTCCACTTTATTGACAATAAGCAAAACCGGCTTTCCAAGCTTGCGGATATAGGCTGCAATATGCTCGTCAAAAGGCATGAGCCCGTCGCGCCCGTCAACCACCAAACAAATCGCACACGCTTCCTGCATGGCTTCTTCAGCCTGCCGCAAAATTTCCTTTTCAAAACCGCGTATGCCCTCGGGACCCTCCGCCACCTGCGAGTGGCTGTCAAGCGTGATTCCGCCTGTGTCAATCAAAACAAAAGGACGGTGGAACTTGCTTTTTACCGTACCTTCCATTCTGTCGCGCGTTATGCCCGCCCTGTCGTGGGTTATGGCGCGGTTGCTCCGGATAAGTCTATTGAAAAGGGTTGACTTGCCCACATTGGGACGACCCATTAAGACAATTTTATACATATACACCTCATCGGGGGTGAAAATTATTTTAATAATAACATTCTGTTTTAGCTATATCTTTTTTTTATTCTTTTGTCTATTCTTGAAAGAGATCAAAAATTTTCATTCAGCGCCTGGCAGGCTGCCCTGATATTTATCTTTTTGATTATGTAAAATCAAATACTTGCACGTATAGTAATAATCATCCGAAATCTGCCGCATTCGTTTTGCCAATTCCGGCAATTCCCCTGCCAGATTTTTACCGCTGTCTTCCGACATATCGTAAAGCGCATCGAAATCATGTGTTTTGTCACTTATATCGGAAACATGGGCATATTGATCTTTCAGTAATAAATTCACTCCCTCCGATGCAGCGATATAAACATAATTTCCGAAAGCCTCATCAAGTTTTTGACTGTATTCATACGTATACGCGCCATTTTCTTCAATCGCTTCAAATTCACGGGGAATGAAAAGACCACCCGGCAATTTTTGCAGCATGGGAGAACCCAGCGTCGTATTCAAAAAGGAAAGCCCCGCAAGCATTGCCGCTGTCGGAAAAATATCCGCTTGGGAATGCAGGGCTGGATTGATTCCTGCCGGAATATGCTTAGGGCAATGGATAAAAAACGGCGTATGCCAAAACTGGGCGCGCGCAGCCAAATATCCCTTATTCATGATGCTGTTGTATTCGATAGTGCCATGGTCGCCGAACAAAATAAAAACAGTGTCTTCATACCAATCGGTTTGTTCAGCCCGTTCAAAAAACTTTTTCAAAGCATGGTCCGCAAAACGCAAAGCCTGATATTCCGCTTCACTCGTAAAACCCCAGGCATCCAAAACTTCTTTGCCCGGGTTTGGCGCATATTCAAAACCTTCATTGTCATCGGGAATGGTAAAAGGCCTATGGTACCCCGCCGTCTGAATAAAGGCTATGAACGGCTTTTTGCTTTTATTCAAAACTCCCACGCTTTCCCGCAACAAAGCCAAATCGGAAACCCCCCACACATCGGAATTGGAAGCTTTCCAATCGCTTTCTTCAAGTAACTGCAATTCCTCGATATTATTTTGAAAAATACCGCGGATATTTGCCCAGTTGGCATTTCCGCCAATCATATAATAGCGTTCATACCCTGCAAACTCATCAAAAAGAATATGCTGATCCACCATTTTCGGATTGCGCGAACTTGTCGAAGCCAAAAAATTCGTATCCGCAATGCCTGTCAGCGTTGAAAAAATACCGCGGGCAGTGGTTCTCGCATTGGCATAAAAATTAGGGTAATAAAGGGAAGTCGCCAATAATTTTTCCGTAAAGGGAGTGGGGTCGAGGGCATACTCCGCAGGGTATTCCTTATGGTCGGTGAATCCCGCCTTAGCACCTGTCCCATGGGGCAAACCGGCTTTAGGCGTTGTCCATGACTCCATCATGACAATAACCACGTTCAAAGGCTTATCCGTTTTGTCACCCGCATAATACCGCGAAAAATCAACCGGCTTGTTCCGCTCAGGAAGACGCAGCAATTTTTTCATGCGGGGAAACGCTTCGACAGCGTATTTTTCATCCGGAATGATGAAATCGACAGCGTCCCTTGTGTCAAACAGATTTTGCATCGGATTCAACGCAATTAAAGCAATATTCTTGTCCACACTGAAATATGCGTTGCTCCAGCGCAGGGGAAATAAATTGGAACTGATTTGCCCATACCCCAAAACAAACAGAAAAAGCAAAATGCAGCAGCGCAAAAAAACGGCGAAACCTAAAGAAGTTCCGGCGCGTTTCCCTATGAATACGATATGTTTCTTCCTATGCACGGGCACGGCGGCATGCGCTGCAAAAACCCTGTTCCAAAACCCAAAATAAGCGATTGAAAGAATAAAAAAAGCGAGGCTTATCCAAATGACGGGATAGGACTGCCAAATCATGGCGAAACCGATATCGGCTTCTTCAAGCAAATCAAGCAGCGTCAGATCCACCCGCTGATTGAGATAAAAATAAACTAAAATATCAATAAGATATACAAGCAAGTAAACAAAAAACACCGCTGTCTGCCAAAAGCAGACGCAATACCTAAAAAAACGGTTTTCCGCAAGCAGCCGCTCTGAAAAAGGGATGATGAGGCACAAATTTGATAAAAGCGTAAGAAAAACAACATAGCGCATATCAAATTTCAAACCGATATAAAGCCCCTCCAGAATGGCGTCATGATCCGTGATTTGAGGAGAAACAAAATAAAATAAAATCAAACGGAAGCAGAAGAAAAGAAAAAGATGCGCCAGCAATAAAAACGCAATTAAAGGCAAAGGGGAAAATTTCCTCATATCCGTATTCCTGTATGCAAAACACAAATCTTATTTTTCTGCGTCATCTTTTTTATAATTCCTGTCTGTATTGCAGAGATTGCCGTAATGTTTCCTTATCCATGAACTTCACTTCCGCGCCCAAAGGAATGCCTTGGGCCAAGCGCGTCACTTTCATTGCCGGAAAACGCGCCGTCACTTTTTCACGCACATAAACGGCAGTCGCCTCAGCTTCCGCCGTAGCGCCCAAAGCAAGCACAAGTTCTTTCACGTCCCCCCTATCCAGCCTTTGCATAAGCTTATCCATTTCCAAATATTCATGCGAACGGCTGTCCAACGGCGAAAGCAAGCCCCCCAAGATGAAATATTTTCCTTTATAAAAGCCGCCCTCTTCAAGGGTCAGCATGCTGTCCCATTCCGAAACCAAACAAAGCATATCATCGGAACGCAAAGGGTCGGAGCAAATCGTGCAGGGGTCGACATCGGACAATGCCCCGCATTCACCGCATAAATGCAGATTTCCCCGCAGCTCGTAAATATTTTTGCCAAGACGCATGGTTTCGGCTTCCGGCCATTTCAATAACGTCATGGCGACACGCATGGCGGATTTCGGACCGAGACCGGGAAGTCTGGCTATTTGCTCGACAAGAATTTTCAAAGGTTCTGGGATTCTTTGCATACGACACCTTTACTCCAAAGGAGAATATACCGGATTTTCCGGAAATTCCTGCACATAATTCAAAACAAAGGTTCCTGTGTATTTTGCTCCGCAATATACTTCCAAACGATATTGATTTCCTTTCTTATCAAGCGAAAAACGCTTTTGAAAATCTTTTTTATAAATTTTTATTCCGCTTTCGTCACCGCGCGGACCGTTGCCCACGACAGCTCCGATAGCATTCAGGCGATACCCTTTTTGAGGAAGGATTTTCACATATTCCTCTGCAAAAAGCATATCTCCGAACTTTGCGTCATAAACGTTTCCGTCAATTTCTATTTCCATACTTTCAAGCGAAGTGTCGCATTCAAGCCATTCGACTTTAAAATTCGTCAAACGGTTGTTTCCGTAATAAACCTGCATCATATTCTTTTCAGCAAGGGCGGTTAATATGGGGCTGTTTCCCTTGACTCCGTAGTTTTTCCGCATGGGAAAAACCCCGATCTGCGAGGTTTTAATATCGTCCAGGGGCAAAATAAGCCTGTCATCCATAAATCCAAGGTAAATATCGGTATTCAGCGCCTCGCCGATTCCCTCTATCGTCAAAGAAAAATCACGCGAAAATTCAATACCCGCTTCTTCAAAAAAAGCTTCTATCGCATGCAAATGGTAATAAACCCTTCCTGGCGTGTTCACATTTTTTGTCGCTTCAATGCCAAAGGCGGGTTTTCCTTGACCGAGGGCGAACCAAGTCAATGACTTTTCCATTTCCTTATCGCCTTTGGCGGTTTCCGTATTTTTCAGATGATAGGAATGCCCTTTTTCAAGCAAATTTTCATTCACTTTTGCCACGACCCTGCGGCCGATTTCGCCTAAATTGCCAAAAGGAATATCCTTGAACTCCTCTTGGTCGATAATGACGGAATTTCCCCAACGTTTGGGATTTTGCATTTCGTTCACGTAGATTGGGCTGTAAAAACCGCTGCCGTCGTGCAAATTTAAAATCAAATCGACTTCCGGAGAACGGATAAGCTCCTGCACGCGCCTCACTGCGCGGTAATCGGGATCATTCCTGCTGATTTTGGCGAATTTTCTGTTCATGTCCCCGAAAGAACCGCGATTTCTGTTGACAATGGAAAAAAAATTCAAATTGGGGATAATGGTCACATAACCGTTTTTAAATTCATAATGCGTTCCAAGAAGCGCGGCGGCGGAAAAGCCTCCGGGTTCATCCCCCTGTATGCCGCCGATAACCAGAATATGGGGAACGCTTTCCATTGTTGAACCGGCACTATGGCTACCCAGCTGCAAAACAGTGAAATCAAGGGGATGCGCCAAAACTTTTTTATAGGAAAAAGAAAGACAACACACTGCAACCATTAAACAAAGCAAGAACAGTTTCTTCACAACACATCCTGAAAGCTGATTTTTTTTATATTATCCTTTAAAATAACAAGGCGCAAGTTTTAGATACCCCCCGAAATAAATTCCGTCTTTTTGCACGTCGGCGGCAACCGCGTATACTTCAACGCCGCAGGCATAGGCTTTTTGCAGTTTTTCGGCGTAGGCGCCGTCGATAAAATCCGCAGGCATGAAACAGGACGCGTCGGTCCTT
Source organism: Desulfovibrio sp. (assembly GCA_003512875.1). Taxonomy (GTDB): domain Bacteria; phylum Desulfobacterota; class Desulfovibrionia; order Desulfovibrionales; family Desulfovibrionaceae; genus Taurinivorans; species Taurinivorans muris. The sequence continues at coordinate 18,142 of DONZ01000126.1, forward strand.
TGCACCACATAAAACATTAACGCCCTGTCGCCCTGAGCTTTTAACCGCATAAGGGTATCCAAATGTTTTCGCCCCCGTTCGCTCACGGCATCAGGGAAAGCTGCCGCATCATATTCCGCCATGGAAACATTTTTGCATTCAATCCACAGTTTTTCAGTTTGGTTTTCGGAAAAAAGACAAGCGTCAAGACGGCTTTCACCGTTTTTCACTTCCATTCTTATTTGCCGGAAACCTCTTGCAAAAGGCAGCAAAGCATAATCATACGACGGATTAAGCTCAAAAAGTTTTTGCAAAAAACGATTGGGAACAGAAGTATTCACTCCAAGCCACAAAGGCTTTTCATTTTCCTTGTTCAAATTAATCGCCTCAAGCGTATAAGCGAGTTTCCGTGCGGGATTACGGGCATGGGAAAGCAAAATGGAACGTCCTTTCCTAATCAGCCCGAGCATGGAACCCGTGTTGTTGGTATGGGCGAATCCGCTTTCATACCGCCCTGCCGCAAGCTGTTCCAAGCTGGTTTTTTCATCCGCAAATTCAATAAAGAAACGGCGTTCCCTTTGAATGAGCTTCGCCTCGAAAAGTTCCTCTTGGAAGGAAAGAACTTTGATCCGCATTTATTTGTCTCCGGCGGCAACGATTTGGCAGTGCCTGACGAGTTCCTGAAAAACGCCCTCGATGTCGAGTTCGGACGTATCCACGATAATTGCGTTTTCATGCGGAGCCAAAGGGTCGGCAGCCCTGTTTCTATCCTGCTCGTCACGGGCGATGATATTTTGCAGAATATCTTCATATTTTTCTTGCTGACCTTTACCGGTAAGCTCGTCATAACGGCGTTTCGCCCTCACTTCCGGGCGGGCGTCAAGGAAAAATTTTACGGGTGCGTAAGGAAAAACAACTGTTCCCATATCTCTGCCTTCCGCCACCAAAGCCGTTTCTTCCCCTATTTCACGCTGAAATTTTTGCAGCGCTTTGCGGACTTCCGGAATTTTCGCCACAACGGAAGCCAAACGCCCCGCTTTTTCCGTACGGATTTCTTCGCCTATTTTTTTTCCGTTGAAATAAAGCGCATATTGATCATCTTCCTTTTTCAGGGCATAAGAATATGCTGTGAACATTTCGCGCATTTCGGCATCGCTCAAATCCGCAACACCCGCTCCCGCATGCAAAGCCAAACTCCGGTACATCGCCCCGGTATCCAAATAGGCAATGCCCAAATGCTTCGCCAGCCTTTTGGCCAGCGTGCTTTTTCCCACGCCGGCGGGACCGTCAATGGTCACAATGAAATTTCCTTTTCCCGCAAATTCGCGCATTGCCGTTAAAAACATCCTGTTTTCTTCTTCCGTCCCAATAGAAACACGAACATATTCGTCCAAGCCGTAACTGGACAGGGAACGGATAATGATGCCCCGCTCCAAAAGCTTTTGACAAAGCGCTTTTGCAGACGAAAACAAAGGTTTGAACATGATGAAATTGGAATGGGACGGATAAACCATGCAGCCGAGTTCAGCCAAAACTTTCGCCATCTTATGCCGTTCCGACACCGTATGGGCGATGGTTTTTTGCTTGAATTCCTCATCTTCCAAAGCGCAGACAGCCGCTTCCTGCGCCAAGACATTTATGGAAAAGGGCAAACGGATCCGCCATAAATAATCCGCCACTGTTTCAGGCGCGAAAATATAACCCACGCGCATGCCCGCAAGACCATAAACTTTTGAAAACGTACGCATAACCGCCGCATTTTTTAAAGAACCCAATTCAGCAAGTACGGAACAGTCTTCTTCATTTCCCGCAAATTCGACATAGGCTTCGTCAACCACGAGCAAGCACGTTTCAGGTAGCGATTTTGCAAAAGCAAGCAATTCCTGCCTGTCCGCCAGACGCCCGCTCGGATTGTCCGGGCTTGTGACAAAAACCAGAGCCGTATTTTCATCAACCAAAGCCCTGAGTCCGGCAAAATCAAAACCGAAATCTTCTTTTAACGGCACCGTGCGGATTTCGCAGTTCTGCACTTTCGCCTGTGTCGAATAAAGCCCGAAACACGGCTTGAACATCACGGCATTATGCTTGTTCGGAATGGTCAGCACCCTGAAAAGCAAATCAATGATTTCATCGGAACCGTTGCCCACAAAAATTTGTTTTTCGGTCAAAAAAGGGTATTTTTTCCGGTAATATGCCGCCAACGCTTTGACAAGCTTGGGATTTCCAGCCTGGGGATAGCGGAAAGCGTTGTGAACATTTTCCGCCATGCTTTTTTGCGCAAGCTTTGAAGAGCCGAACGGATTTTCATTGCTCGCCATTTTAATAACATGTTCCAGTTGATATTTTTCTTTAATTTCATCAATGGACAAGCCTGCGACATAAGGCTCAAAAGATTGGATGTGTTCACAAATCGGTAACGTGCTTTTCTTGATGTCCATGAAAATCCCCGCAGAAAGAAAGAGCTTTGACGACTGCCAAAGCCCTTCGAAATTCTGTCTGTATTGTTTATTCGGCTGCTGTTGTCGGACGGATGGTTAAAACCGGAATAGATGAATTTTTAACAACTTTTTCAGCAACAGAGCCGAAAAGCATACGGTCGATACCGGTTCTGCCGTGCGTGCCCATAACAATAAGATCCGCATTTTCCCTTTCGGCGCAAGCTAAAATTTCTTCGGCGGCGTAGCCGATGACAACGTCGAAAGTCACATTCACGCCGGCAAAATTTTCTTTCACGAATTGTTCCATGGTAACTTTCGCACCGTCGACAATTTCACTGACAAACGTATCAATGGAATTGGGCGGAACATGGAAACCGGTATACTGCGTCATGGTCGGAGCGACATAAAGAGCCACCACGCTTCCGCCGGAAAGCTGCGCAAGCATGGTTGCATAGGAAGCAACTTCCTTGCTATGCTCCGCCAAATCCAAAGCACATACAATTTTATTAAAAGATGCCATAACAAAATCTCCTTCCAAGAATTAACGTTCATAAAACTTCTTAAATCCATAATAGGTATTTTTTTCCGTCTGCACAAGTTATTAATGATACTTTGCAAAAAAATTTTTTTTTAAGGAAATTTTTACTCGTTTTTTTTACTTGCAAAAACGCACGATATAAAAATAAAAATAACAAAATAAATAGGTTAAAAAAAGTCTAGACTTTTTGGCAAGCCTTTTGCATAAGGTAAGGAAACCAAAGATTAAGACTATACTTTTTGCCTGTTTCGGCATATGGTCTTGTCTATGGACTGCGTGCGGGGACTATTCCCCAAGGAGTGAAGTATGAAGATAAACTCAGAATTAGAAAGAATTCTTCTCGCTCAACAACAAGCTCAAACAGCTAAAACGAAGAGTGCAGACAGCTCCGCTGCTTTTGACGACATTTTGCAAAATGCCCTCCAAAAGCCAGACGCAACAAGTACGAATGAAGAGATTTCGCTGACTTCTCTTGGAATTTCAAATCAGCACATGAACGCCCAAAAGGCGGAAACCGCGCAAAGCGCCCCTATGGGCGGCGCCGCGCCCATGACGGGAACAAGCGCGGAAGATGAAGAAGAAAATGATGAATATGATGTTCTTTCTCTTATGGCTGACATTGAAAATTCCCTTTCCGGACTTGACGAATACACTAAAAACTTGCAAAATCTCAGCTCCGATTCCGATTTAAAGCAAGCATGGAAAGAGCTTTCAGCTTTCAGCCAAAGTGTGAACGGTTTGCGTCAAAACTATGCAAGTCTTTCTCAAAAAGATTCTTCATTGGACGCCGTGATTAACGATTTGGAAATTATGGCGGTAACAGAAACGTACAAATTTAATCGAGGCGATTACAATCTGTAATTTTTCTTAACCAAAAAGAAAAAAAGGAAGCCGTTTCAAGCTTCCTTTTTTATTTTAAGCCCGAAAACTTTTTCCTTTTCAAGAAGAGCGCTTTATTATACCATAGCAAACGAGATAAAAAAACTTAATGGAAAAAAACAATGGACAGAAGCCTCATCGGAAATTTTACATTGCAAGCGGTCGACAACAATGCCAGAGCGGGACTTTTGCATACGGCGCACGGGGTAATCGAAACCCCGATTTTTATGCCCGTCGGAACAGTCGGCAGCGTGAAAGCCATTGCTCCCGATGATTTAAACGCCCTCGGCGCACAGATTATCCTAGGCAATACCTATCATTTGTATCTGCGCCCCAATGACGAACTCATCGCCCGCCGCGGCGGACTGCATAAATTTATCGCTTGGGACAAACCTATCCTGACAGACAGCGGCGGCTTTCAGGTTTTCAGTCTCAGTTCCCTGCGGAAAATGACAGACGAATATGTCGAGTTCCGCTCCCACCTCGACGGCTCAAAACATATTTTTTCACCGGAAAAAGTTATTTCCATACAACGAAATTTAAATTCCGACATCATGATGCAGCTTGACGAATGCATAGGTTACGGAGCGCCGGAAAAAGAAGCGCTGAAAGCGGTACAGCGCAGTGCCGCGTGGGCAAAGCGCTGCCGTGACGCCTATCCGCCCCATTTGGTCAATGAAATTCCTCAAAGCGAAAACGCCGTCGGCGAAAATTCCCGCGGCAATCTTTTATTCGGCATTGTCCAAGGGGAAACCTATCCGGAACTGAGGGAAATGAGCGCGAAAGCCCTTATGGACATCGGCATGGAGGGATACGCCATAGGCGGTCTTGCCGTGGGCGAACCGAAACATAAGATGGTGAAGATTATCGCACAGCTCAATCTTCTTCTTCCGCGGACGAAACCCCGCTATCTCATGGGTGTGGGCACGCCTCTCGACATTCTTTACGGCATTGAAAAAGGCGTGGACATGTTCGACTGCGTCCTGCCCACGCGAAACGCAAGAAACGGCACCCTTTACACTTACAACGGCAAAATCAATATCAAAAGAAAGGAATTTGCGGAAGACGAAAGCCCGCTTGACGAGCATTGCGACTGTTATACCTGCAGAACATTCAGCAAAGCCTATTTACGGCACCTTTACGCCAGTCAGGAAATTTTGTCTTTCAGGCTCAATTCCCTGCATAATCTGACATTTTTCCTAAATCTTGTGCGAAATGCGAGAAAAGCTATTTTTGAGGGAAAATATAAAGAATACAAAGCCCATTTTGAAAAAGCTTATGCTGATGAAAACGAAAAATTTTTGATAGAAGACGAATAAGATGTACGCAATCACAAAAGAAGAAATACAAGACCTCATAGGCGAAAAAGACATTATCGGAAATTATTTTCAAATCGAACTTCTTGATTTTTCGGAAAATTTTGCCGAATGTGCCATGCCTTTGACGGACAAACATAAAAATCCCCTTGGCATCGCCCACGGCGGAGCGATTTTCAGTTTGGCTGACTTATGTTTTGAAGCCGCCTGCCATGCCTGCGGACGGTTTTGCGTCAACAGCCAAAGTTCCCTTTCTTTTTTGAATAAGGGCATTGGCGATAAACTGTTCGCAAGGGCTGATCTTTTAAAAAACGGTTCAAAAATGGTCGTCTACCAGATCACCATTACGGACCGGGAAAAAACTGTTGTCGCGCAGGGGCAGATCACAGGATATTGCCTTGGCGGTGTTGAAGAATTAATTTCCAAAAATAAACATATGCAAGACCATGGATAAAATGGATAAAAAAGATACAATCGCAGCCATCGCCACCGGCTCTTCCGCCGGAGGACTTGGAGTTATCAGAATTTCCGGACAAAAAGCGAAAGAGATATTAACAACGGTTTTCCGCCCGCGCAAAGCAGCGCGGTTCACGCTCAAACCCCGCTACATGCATTATGGCTCTTTTATTCTCAAAAACAAAGGGCAGAAAGAGCTTTTGGACGAAATACTGGCGGTTTATTTTCCCGCTCCCCATTCCTATACAGGGGAAGACGTTGCGGAAATTCATGCCCATGGAAGCAATCTCCTGCTGCATGCCATGCTCGATTACATCCTTTCTTTAGGCATACGCCAAGCGGAAGCCGGGGAATTCACCAAACGCGCGTTTTTGAACGGACGTTTGGACCTCTCCCAAGCGGAAGCCGTGGCTGAAATCATTTCCGCCCCGAGCGTCGAAGGATTGCGCCTTGCGGCGGCGAAACTACACGGACGCTTAGGACAATGCATTGAAGACCTCCGCACGCAAATCGAATACATACGCCGCAGGCTGTGCCTTGCCATTGATTTTCCCGAAGAAGAGGGAGAATGCCTGCCCCATGCGGAATTTCATGCGCTTGTCGGCAAACTCCAAACGGACATCGAAGCCCTCATCAATGCCTATGACAGGGCAAAGCCTTGGCAGGAAGGAGCCCTGGTTGTGCTCGCGGGACAAGTCAATGCGGGAAAATCAAGCCTTATGAACGCCCTTTTGGGAAGGGAACGTGCCATTGTCACAGACCAGGCAGGCACAACCCGTGATTATTTGGAAGAAGCGACTTCCCTTGCGGGACTTCCCGTCCGGCTGACAGATACGGCAGGGCTTCGCGAAATAGCGTGGATAATGGAAAATTATCAAAACAAAAGCGCGCACTTGGACGATGAACGCACAAAAGAAATCATTGCAGGCATAAGCGGCAATGCCCTTTCAGGACGAAACGCCCCCATAAACCCCATTGAAGCGGAGGGAATTTGCCGCAGTCTTTCCTTGATAGAAAAAGCCGACATCGTCTTTCTTGTTTTTGACGGCAATGCGATTTTGCAGCAGTGCCGCAAAGATACAGATGAAATCTATGCCGCCATGCAGGCGGAACTTTCTTTACTGCCAAGCCGTGCCAAAACAATCTGCATTTGGAACAAGGCGGACATCGCCCCTCTCGCTCAGGAAGAACTGCGGGTTCTTGAAGAAAAAACGGCTTGTCCCGTCCTCAGCCTTTGTGCGCGTGAAAAAAAACAAGGAACATATTTCCACCACTCTATCGACGACTTAGCCCGAAAAGCACATGAAATGCTCATTGCGGGCAATGAAATAAAAAGCGAAATAGCCCCTAACCGCAGACAGGCGAAACTTCTGCAAAACGCGTATGACGAACTCGCCCTTTTACAAACCGAAATAGACTTCCTTCCGCCGGACATCACGGCAATCCGTCTTGAAAGCGCCGCACAATTTCTTTCAGCCATTACCGGGCTATGCGGCGTGGACGAAACCTTTAATGCTATTTTTGAAGAATTTTGCATTGGCAAATAAGAAAAAACATAAAAATTTTTTTCAATAAAATAACTAATGCATTTATAAAAAAAATGCGTTATAAATATTTTGATATTGTCAAAATATCAAACGTGATTATTTTTTTCATACCTTTTGGTAAATTCTATTTTGGAGGCTTAAATGCTTACCTCAATTGCTTACGCCGCTGCGGGAAATCCCGGAGCAGCCGGTGAAACCGGCGGACTTTTCGCATCCTTCGTACCTCTTATCCTCATGTTTGTTGTGTTCTATTTCTTATTGATCCGTCCACAACAAAAAAGAGCGAAACAACACAAAGAAATGCTCAACGCATTGAAAAAAGGCGATTATGTTATCACCTCCGGCGGGCTGCTCGGCCGTATCGTTGAAATTGACAACGATATTTTCACCATCGACCTTGGCGATTCCAAAGTCCGCACTCCCCGTTCTTATGTAAGCGGAACATACGACCCAAAACATTTGGAAAAAGTTTCTGAAGAAAACACTCCGGATAAATAAGACAAATTCACCTCTCCTTCTCAAGGAGGGGTTTCTTTGTTCAGAAAGCCAAACTCAATTCGGGATATTCCATGAAATCAATCAACTTTCGTTTATTTCTGTCCATTCTTGTCTTACTGGCAGGATTATACTATTCCTTACCCAACATTCCTGCTATCGGAAACGGTTTCATCAGTGACATGCTTCCGAGCCAGCGTATCAATCTCGGGCTTGACCTCAAGGGCGGAATGAATTTAACCCTTGGCGTTGACGTTGAAAAAGCCATTGAAAGCACTCTTTCCATCACGGGACAAGGCGTTCGTGACCGTATTATTTCCGAAGGGCATACTGTTTTGCGCCCGCGAATGACCGACGGCGAGCTGGAAATCATTGTTCCTAAAAAGGGTGACGCCACAGCAATTAAAGAGATTATCCAAAAATGGTATCCCAACTTGCAGCTCGTTTCCGAAAATGTTTACAATGCCGGTTCCGCCGAGGGACTGAGCTTGAAATATGTGCTGACCGACATGGCGAGAAAAGAAGCGGAAAGCCTCACCCTTGACCAAGTTGTCCGCACCATCAGAAACCGTATCGACCAATTCGGCGTTGCTGAACCCGATATCCGCAAACAATCCAATAATCAGGTGCAGGTCCAGCTCCCAGGGCTGACGGATACAAGCCGCGCAATCCAAATTGTCGGGCAAACCGCCCATCTGGAATTCAGGCTTGTACGCGACGACATCAACCCGAACAGCATGGTTCTGCCTGCCGGCACAAGCCGTTTCCCTCTGCTTGACAAGAAAGGCGGTAAATCGACTGTTATTTTGGACAATGAAGTATTGCTCACAGGTGCCGACATCGCCAATGCCCGCCCCTCTTTCGACCAATACGGTTCTTCCTATGTTTCATTGAAATTCAGCCCGCAGGGGGCTATCGCCTTTGAAAAAATCACAGGCGAAAATATTAAAAAGCGCCTCGCCATTGTTCTTGACGGCGAAGTATACTCCGCCCCCGTCATTCAAGACAGGATCGCAGGCGGCGAAGCAAGCATCAACGGCGACTTCACAACCGAAGAAGCGAACGACTTGGCAGTTGTTCTAAGAGCAGGTTCTTTGCCCGCTCCTGTCAATATTTTGGAAGAACGCACAGTCGGTCCTTCCCTCGGACAAGAATCCATCAACAGCGGTATAACCGCTTCCGTAATCGGCGCCTTGCTCGTTCTCGGCATGATGCCTTTGTTCTATGGCTTTTCCGGCATTGTTGCCGATATTCTCTTATGCGGAACACTGACCCTTTTGTTTGCAGGACTTTCCATGTTCGGCGCAACCCTCACCCTTCCCGGAATCGCAGGGGTCGTGCTGACTATCGGCATGGCTGTTGACGCCAACGTGTTGATTTTTGAAAGAATACGCGAGGAACTTCGTTTGGGCATGAGCACGGCGGAAGCCATTCATGCCGGTTTCAGCCGTGCGAGCATTTCCATTATCGACTCCAACATCACCACCATTATCGCCGCGATTATCCTTTACCAATTCGGAACAGGTCCGATACGCGGCTTCGCAATTACCCTCAGTCTCGGAATTGTCGCCTCGATGTTCACTTCTGTTTTTGTCTGCCGTGCATTTTTTGAATGGTGGACAAGCAAAAATCCGGATAAAACGTTGAGCGTGTAGGAGAAGCATATGCCTATTCAACTTATAAAACCTACTGTTAATATTGATTTTGTCGGATATAGGAAAATTGCGTATATCCTTACTTCCCTTGTCATGCTCATCGGTATTTTCGCTATTGTCATGAACAAAGGACTAAGCTACGGCGTCGACTTCGCAGGCGGCGTCATGGTGCAGATTGAATTTAAAAATCCGGTCAGCGACGATGAAGTGAAATCAGCCCTCAAAGATATTGAAATGCCCGGACTTATCGTGCAAAAAATCGATGATGACAACAATCATTATCTCTTACGTTTCAGCGCTTCCGAAAGCGGGCATAAAAACCTCAGACAAGACCTGAATAAGACTTTGCAGGAAAGTTTCAGCGATAACCAAGTTGAAATCACGCGCCTTGAAATGGTCGGTCCCAAAGTCGGCTCCGAACTGCGGGACATGGCTGTCGAAGCTGTTTTCTATTCCATTTTGCTTATCACCGTTTACATTTCCGGACGCTTTGAGCATAACTGGTTCACAGCCGCGGGCATTGCCGTGCTTTTATGGGGAATCATCTTTATTTTGGATTTCCTTTCAACGCAATTCAACATTGTTCTTTTCAATAAGATGTACGCCATTTGCTTCGCCCTTGTGGTCACGCTCATTTTATCGTGGAAGGCGAAACTCAATTATTCATTGGGCGCGCTGCTTTCCCTTATCCACGACGTGCTTGTGACACTCGGTTTGCTTACGCTTTTCGGCAAAGAAATCGACCTCAATGTCATAGCCGCCCTGCTTACCCTCGTCGGCTATTCCCTCAACGACACCATCATTGTTTACGACCGTATCCGTGAAAATATTTCCCTTATCCAAAAACAGGACAAGAAACCGAGCATCGGCGAAGTTATTAATTTAAGCGCCAACCAAACCTTGGCGCGTACCTTGATGACCTCACTCACGACCCTTGCCGCCTGCCTCAGCCTTTACCTGCTCGGCGGCAGCGTTATCAACGACTTTGCCCTGACCATGCTTATCGGTATCATTGTCGGCTCCTACTCCTCAATTTTCGTGGCAAGCCCGATTCTTATGGCTTTTGGGGATATTGATTTATATGTCAGCCAACAAACGAAAGGTGAGGAAATAGAAAAACCCGGCGCACACGGCGTTGTATAGGACAAAGACATATCAATCGTAAAAAGCCTTGGCGGGAAGGAAGCCAAGGCTTTTTTATCATTTCATGACATCAGCGGACTAAGAATTTCCAGTCCGCTTTTTGCTTAAAGGTTTTCAAAAGATACGGTTTCGGACAACGGCTTTCTCATTGTGCCGTGCCGGGTTGCGGAAGGAGCGGGCTGACGTTCCGTGTCCGCATACCCGACAGCAAGTATGTTGACAGGTTCAAAATGCGCGGGAAGCCCAAATTCCTTTTTCAAAACATCGGGCTTGAAATAGCAGACCCAAACACTGCCCAATCCCAAATCGGCTGCCTCCAGCATCATATGGTCAGTAATGATTGCGGCGTCAATATCCGTTAATTTTTTACCGTCAAACGGACGTGTCCATGTTTTTTCCGTATCGCAGCAAACAATGACCGCAAGCGGCGCATCATAAATGCGGGCGGCTTTCGCAATCTTGTTCAGCCCTTCTTCGCTTTGCACGACAATCAAATGCTGAGGCTGGCAATTTCCGCCTGTCGGGGCGACACGGGCAGCTTCCAAAATCGCGTTTAATTTCTCTTCTTCCACTTTTTGTTTTGTGTAAGCCCGCACGCTGTATCTTTTTTTCGCAAGACTTAAAAAATCCATAATAACTCCTTTCCGGTAATATGATTTATGCAGAATATATGCGGAACAGTTGACTGAGCAAATATTCGACACTATACTTTTATCAGTGACAATAAAAAACGCAAGAACGCACTTTTTTGATATAGAGTACCCAAAAAGATACTATCAAGGAGAAAACCCGGTGAAATGCCCAAGCACATTCAATTGTCCCGTTGAAGCGACATTGGATTTAATCGGCGGAAAATACAAAGCTCTCATTTTATGGCATCTCATTGACACCACATTGCGTTTCAATGAAATAGGAAAACTCATTCCGCAAGCTACGCCAAAAATGCTGACGCAGCAGCTGCGGGAATTGGAAGCGGATACCTTGATTGTCCGTACTTGTTATCCCGTCGTTCCCCCAAAAGTGGAATACGCTCTCAGCGATTTTGGAAAAAGTATCATTCCGATACTGGAAGCCATGTGCAAATGGGGAGAAAATTATCTTGACGCTGTAACCGTAAAATCCGGCTATGATAAGAAATGAACCGCATGAAATGAGAGTTTCCGGAATAATCGGCTTTTCCGAGAAATAAGTTGCCTAAATAAAAACACCGCTCAATGCATGCTTTTCTCCAGCGCTAAAAAAGCTGTGGATTGACTTACGCCTTGAGGAGTTTTAAGTGTGTCCGCCAAGCACATTTCATTCACAACATGTTAACGCGGTTTACCACCGCCTCATTTATTCTATCCCTGCAAACGATACGTGATATTCTTTGAACAGATACCAGTCGTCTGCCCTATTTTTTTATTTCATTGAGTTTATCAAATTTGCATAGCTATCAAATATCATGAGAAAATTTTTCTTTTAACTATCCCATAAAAGAAAATACGCCAAGGTTGGTCAACATAAAATACCATACCGGCATAATCACAACCAATTGTTTTTATATAAAAATACTCTTTCAGTCACAAAATTATCATACCATTTCAGCAATACCATCTTTAATATTGCATATAGTTCCTGACGTCCAAATTTTAGCGCAACAGCCATGCGATATTCGCAATTCCATATTATTGGGAATAATGCCCATACGGCACTGTCCCCTCTACACATCGAATATACGGTAAAGAAACCTGTATCTGAAGATTTTTCATTCCACCGGCTCAGCCGGTGTTTTTTTATGAAGCGACAAAAAAACGCGGATTGCTCCGCGTTTTTCACTTATTTTCGTTTTCGTCGTCTATCGGAAAGAACGAAAGCTGTATCAGTTCTTTTTTATGAAGACGGTTTTCTTCTTCCTCTTCGTCATTTTTCTGTTCCCCGCTGTTTCTTGGCGAATAATCAAGCAAAATATCCAAACCTGTTTTCTCTTCTTTTTCTTCTTTTCTTTTTCTTGATTTCTTTTTTGCTTTTTCTTCTTTCACATCAACGAGCATATCATGGGATAATTCAAGAACAGCCTGTTCTTCAACCGTTTCGCCTGAACTGCTCTCTTCATTTCGCGGAATATCCCGCTCTTCCTGCGGACTGTCTTGTTCCTCTCCGCTTTGTTCATCGAGTTCGGCAGGTTCCGCTTCCTCAATATTTTTCTCCTGCGTATCGTTTTCTGCTGCGGCTTCTGTAAAATCCTCGCCCGCCCCGGTCTGATCGGTCTGATCGGTTTGTTCAGCTTCATCGGAGAACATGATAAGCCCTGACTGCACAAAAACAGAATGTTCAGGAATTTCTTCCGGCTGCCCCATATTTTCCAAAGCATTTTGCAAACTCAAAGGAGGCAGGTCCTCGTCCTGCGCAACTTCATAACTCGTATCGCCCGGCAGAAAACTCAACGTGACTTTTGCTTTCTCATCCGCCTGCGTTTCTTTGGTTTCACCGCCCGCGGCAGATTGCTCCGTTTCCTGCAAAGATAAAAATTCCATCGGTGCAGACAAGGGATTTTCCTTCGGACCGTTTTCTTCCTGCGTATCGGAAAATTCCCCGAAAGGTTTCCCAGAAGGTTCTCCAAGAAACTCCAAGGAAGACGCCTGCATTTCCGCACCGCGTTCAAACGGTTCGCTTTCTGCGGTATCAATTGAACGTTCTTCAGCTGTTTTCTCATATTCCAAAGAAGAATTTTCATCCTGCAGCAAAGCAATATCTTCTTCTGTTTCAGCAGATTTAAAATCTTTCTTTTCCAAAGAACCGCTTAAGCCCGCTTCCAATGGCTGAGGCTCGCCAACCATGGCGTCAAATTCATCCTCGGCCTTTCCTTCCTGAATATGCGGTTTTAATTTAAATGACTGCACCAATTTAGAAAATACGCCTGTTTTTTCTTCACGAAAATCAAGGGTATCTTCATAGTTCGCCTTGCCCGCTCTTGCTTGTTCGTTTCTTTGTTCATACATTTCCGCGTGTTCAGGATATTTTGGTGAAGCAAAGGTGGAAACGGCCCCGTCGACGACCGACCCCACATGCACGACTTCGGTATTAAGGCGTTTCTCAACAGCCTTTTTCACTTTCTTATTCACGTTTTTCACAACGGCATGAGGCGCGTCAATATCCGTAATAGGCTGAATATTCCTATCTCCCAAAATTTCCGCAACCGCCGTGCATAAATCGTCACGCCCGATGTTATCCGGCAGCGTATGATCGCAGCCTGCCAAACGGAGAAATTCCATATCCTTGACAGATTGGTACAAACCGACACAAGGGGCATGCGCAATCCCCAAACTGTCCTCGAGCAAACGGATACCTGCAATCACGGCACTGCACCCGCTCGCCGACAGCGCACTGTGCACAAGCACCAAGGAAGCGGGCTTTTTCTCATAAAAAGCCAAGGCGCTGTCCACATCAAGGGCTTCCCATGTTTCATACGTATTCAAATAATAAACAAAGTTCTGCCGCTGTATCGCAAGAGGGGAAATAATTAAAATACTCATTTCCTTTTTGCTGCCGACAAAACTTGGCACATCATCTTCTTCCGCCTCTTCAAATTCCTGTCCGCTTTCACGGCTAAAGAGAATATTTCCCCCGCTGCGTCCCGTATTTTTCTTATGGTAGCTTGCTTCACCATGGAAAAGGACAATATCGTCAAGGGAAGCATAAGACAAAGGCTTTTCGCCGTTCTGGTCCATTGCGAGGCATTGCATGCTGAAAGAAAAACTCAGACCGCCGGGCGAAGACCGAAGCTCCACTTCTCCGTTATAGGCGGAAGAAAGTTCCCAAGCTTTCACCAAGGTTAAAATGCTCCGCTGAACAGGAGGGCGCCCTTTTCCCGAATCGCTGATAGTGAAAACGATATGCCCAGGGTTCGGGCTGTTCGCACGTCTGACGCGCACACTGATCATGCCTTTTTCCGTGGCGCGGATGGCATCCCGCAAAAGCAGGGAAAGCACGACTTCCAAACTGGCTTTGTCGCCGCGGTAATGCAGACCGATATTGGGAGCGATATACCAGCCTAAACCCACTTGCCTGTCTTGCGCTTCCGCACGGATATTGTCACACGCCTGCGTAATCAAGGTTTTCACATTGAACAGTTCATGCCCTTGGTTATGGCTCGGCTCTTTCTGGGCTAAATCCGTAATGTGCCCGAGCATGCCGGACAAGTCACGGCAAGCCAAAACCAAGGAAGACGTATGGTCTTGCAGGCGTTTTGCCCGGGAACTGATCTCGTCAACAGCATTAAGAGCATGCTTTTCAAACCTGTCGCCAAATTCCTTTTCATTGAGCAACGCTAAAGATTCCGCCAATTCTTCTGTTTTTAAGTCAAAATCCAAAAAACAGGTTTCGCGCATGATTCTGTCAAAAGGATCACGGAGCTTCAGCTCGACCCGATACAGCGCATCGCGCATGATGGAATTATTTTCCGCAAAAGCGCTGACAATATCTTCATGGGTCAGCTGTTCGTTGAAAATATTTTTTTCTGTTTGGCGCGGAGCGAGAAAAATCGCCACCATCGCCATGAACAGTCCTAAATAATTGAAGAAATACCATTCGGAATTATACCGCAGGGCTAAAGCGCTCAAACAGCCAACGCCAATGGACAGGCAGAAAAAAGCATATAATTTTGCGCCCTTGCGTCCTGAAAGCACAAAAGGGATAACAAGCACGAACAAAATCAGCGCATACAAGCCCCAAAGCGGTGCGAAACGGATAATATATAAAAATTCAGGAATAGGGACAAATAAAACAATTAAGGGAAAAATGGCGGGAATTGCCAAAAACTGCAACAAACTGTCAAAATGCGGACTTTTCTTTTCCGTAACAAGCAAATGCCTGCCGATATGGGGCAGAAAGAAAATGGCTAAACACGAGGCGATAACGCCCACCATATCAAGATAATCCAACCTGCCGTGCACATTTTGCGGAACACCCCACGCAAACTGCACGAGAACAGCAAGACAAAGCAAGGACGCCCAAATCCGCGCATCCCCCTCTTCCTTTGCGCCGCGCCAAAAAATAAAAATCATCAAAACAAAGAGCGCCAACAAAATAAAAGGCGTCAAACGCCTGTCAAGGGTAAGCGGAGCTTTGGCGGGAGATAAAAGCTTCGGTGAAAACCAAATGCTTGGAACGCCCGGAGAATAAATCAACAATTCCCCGCCGTCGCGCAGCGAAGTCAAATCATATAAACCGCTGTGGAATATATTGACGCTGTTCTCATCTTCGACATCGAAATTTTCCGCATGGTTTTTCCGCTCCTTCGTATACACATCTTCTGCCACCTGCCAGCGCTTCGTTCGCTTGGAATAAACCAAAACATGGCTGTTTTTGGGCAAAAAATTTCCCAAATCCAAATAAGCGGTCGGAATATCCTTATCTTTTATTTCATCGAAAGAAATTAAAAACCAATACGTTCCGAGTTCTTTTTTCAGAGCAAGCACATCATAGGGCGAAAATTGACTTCTCTGCGCCAAGGCGCTTTTTGCGTCTTTTGCGTCGAGATTATGCGCATAACGAATATAGGGAGCAAGATAAATAGGCTCTTCACCCGCCACAGCCGTAATGGAAGGAGTCTCCGCAGCAGGCAGTTCTATATCGAAATCGGGCTCTGCAAAAGCAGAAGAAACACAAAAAAATATGCTGAAAATAAAAATACTCAAAAATTGCGTTCTATATTTGCTCTGCTTCATGGACCATTCCTTTGTGATAGGAAGCAGAATATACTATTTCAATACAATGGGCAAGCTTTTCAAAAGAGCATTTTTACTGAAAAGATAATATAATATCCATTATCTCAATCAGTTATCATAATTTTCATCATCATTTTTTTAAGACCGATCCGCCTTGAATGCAAAAAGGAAACGGCACTGTCAGGCAGGCAAAACTTCCTATTCGGTTTTTATCCGCTTTTCCGCTTGCAGACACATTAAAACCACGCAGTTACCGCAAACCGTTCAGCCAATTTTCCGCATTGAATTCTTTCACATCCTCTTTCCCCTGCAAAAGCAAATCCAATTTTTGCACAGTCAAGCCGTATTCTTCCATTTGGTCCGCACGAAGCGGTGCTTTGCTCGGAATGATAATATGATCGGGATTTACGAATTTTCCGCCTTTTTTTATTCTGAAATCAAGGTGCGGACCTGTTGACAACCCGGTCGAACCGACATAACCGATCACCTGCCCCTGGCTGACTTTCGCCCCGCTCCTCACGCCCTTCGCGTAGCCGGACAAATGAGCGTATTGGGTTTCCAAACCGCCCCTGTGTCTTAAAATAATCAAATGCCCGTATCCGCCCGTATAAGCGGCACGGGTGACTGTTCCGTCCCCGACAGCCATGACCGGCGTGCCCTTGGGCGCCGCGTAATCAATAGCGGGATGGGCGCGGGTTATGCCTAAAATAGGGTGTTTTCTTGCGGAAGTGAAACGGGAACTGATACGCGTAAAATGCACGGGGGTTCTTAAGAAGGCTTTTTGCAAGGCTTTTCCGTTTCTGTCGAAATAGCTCAACTTGCCTTCTTCTTCCGAATCGTAAAATAAAAAGCCCTCGTAGCTTGTACCGTCATTAATGAAACGTGCGGCGATTATTCTGCCGTATCCGTTAAAATTTCCGTCACGGGATTTCTTTTCCACAAGAGCGTAAAATTTGTCACCTTCTTTAATTTCCCTTGCGAAGTCGATATCGAACGTGAAAACATCGGCAAGCCTGATGGCAAAAACGGCATTCTCGCCAAGGTTGATGACAGCATTATAAAAATTAGAGGTTACCGTACCTTCTATGAACTTAAGTTCGTAATCATAAATGATTTCTTCAAAGGCAACCTTATGCCCGTCCTCCGTTTTCTGAATGATAACCTTGTGCGTGTCGTCAAATTCATATTCAAACTTTTGCAGGCTGTTGTCGTCAAGGTTAATCAAAAAGGAACAGGGTCTGCCCGCTTTGAGCGCAGTCAGGGAATAAACGCTTTTCGATTCCTCGACAAGATTTAAAATCGTGGAAAACGAAATCCAGCCATTGAGCAGGGAACCCAAACTGTCGCCGCTGCCGATGCTTGATTTCAGCAACAGCAGATTTTCGCCGACAACATCGATCTTATATTCTTTTTGAGGAACTTGGGGAATAAGGGCGAAAATATATTCATCAAATAAAAACTGCACGAATTCAGCGTATTTTTCATGGAAACTATCCATGATCATCGTATAATTTTCCTGAATGGTTCCGCCGAGCGTAGCAAAAAAAGTCCGTAAGCCGGAGCGGGCTTCAAGATCAAAATCTTCCCCATGGGGAAGGATTTCTTCCGCTGTTTCCGATTTCGCCTCGGCTTGAAAATCCATTTCCATTTCCGCAATACCGGAATCGGTCTCAGCCGCCGCACGGTCCACCTGCAAAGCCAAGGCAAAAAACAAAAGTAAAAAGCCGGCAAAACAATATCTCTTTATATTCTTTTTCCATTTAAGCATGTTTCATGCTAAACCAGCTTTTTAAAAGTGTAAAGAAAAAATTAAAAAGCGGGCACATGGATATTCCTTTTTGAAACACATGCCTTCAGCAATACGGTACGCTTAAAATAATGGTGCCCTCCGAAAAAAGCGGGGGGCACCACACATAGGCACATATTTGGGGTAATAACATGAATATTCATGTATTCCAAACACATCTTTACACTTCATTAATAAGAATACTGTACACAATGGATAAACCATGTGGACGAAATGCGACCAATATGATAAAACCATCCTTTGTTTTACTCATATAATCACCCCGTTGGATTCACCCCGCCTCGCATTCAGACGGGGTGATATCTTTCAGTTCTGAGCGCCAACAACAGATCCGAAAGACAGGAGGGGATTTGTTTATGCCGCAATAAAAGAATACAGGTCTTTTGCGTCTTCGTTATCAGGCAATTCTTTCAAAGCTTCTTCAAGGTGAAGTTTCGCTTCGTCTTTTCTGCCCAAATAAATAAGGCAGCCTGCTAACGTAATTCTGATTTGAGGATCTTTGGTTTCCTCATAAAATTTTTCTACAAATAAAACAGCTTCGTCGACTTTGTCCAAAGCATAGGCCTCTTGAACCAAGCAGCCAAGAGCGACGGTGTTTGTCGCTTTGATTTCAAGAGCGTTTTTGAAATATTCAAAAGCTTCAGCATGCAATTCTTTGGTCATAGCAACAAGTCCCAAGCCCGTATACGCATTGTCCGATTTTTCAAGTTCAAGCGCTTTTTGATAATGCACGGTCGCTTTGTCATAATCGCCGACTTGCACGGCAATGGTTGCCAAGCCCATTTGAGGTGCGGCAAATTCGCTGCCGCTTTCCGCAGCTTTTTCATAATACTCTGTCGCCTTTTCATATTCACCCATAAAAAGGTAACATTCGCCTAATTCTTTGTTAATTTCATAATCTAATAAATCACTCATGGTCTTTTCCCCTCCATGTAATAATTTTGTGCCTCTTGGCATACCCCTAATAAGCATTTAGCATGCCAAAATTATTTTTTTTTATAATTTCAATATGTTATATTTTCAAGATTCTTTTTTTATCCATTTTTGTCAGACATTTGACAAAAATCAGGAAAATTTTTCCCAACGCTTATCGTCCCTAAAAAAAACTGTTCAACGCAAAAAAAATACCGTATCCTTTATGCAGAAAGGGAGAAATATGAAACAGGAATTTACGGCAGACCGAAACGCGGGCAGGCTGGACAGCTTTTTAAGCGCGGAAACCAAAATATCCCGCTCTAAAATAAAAAAATATATTGAGAGTAACCTCGTAAGCGTCAATAACGTCCCGTGTGCCGACGCTTCCAGAAAACTGCTTTCAGGAGATTGCGTCCGGCTTGAAATCATTCAGAAAGAAAATTCCCTGCAGGCGGCGGAAAATGACCTTACCATTTATTATCAAGACAAATACTTAGCCGTTATTGAAAAAAAGCCCGCTCTCACTGTTCACCCCTGCCCCTCTTGCCAAGAGGAAACACTTGTCCACCATTTGCTTTATCATTTCCCAAGCCTCAAAAGCATGGACGGCGAACGCCCCGGAATTGTGCATAGACTGGATAAGGACACATCAGGGCTTATGCTTGTCGCCCTGACGGAAGAATGCCGGTTGAAACTGGCGGAAGCTTTCAGCAATAAGGAAATAAAAAAAACGTATCTCGCCCTTGTGCAGGGCATTTGCCCGAATGGTGAAAGCAGCGAAAGCATAGGACGCCACCCGGCAATCAAAACAAAAATGACGCTTGTCCCTCTTTCCAAAGGCGGGCGGGAAGCCTTTTCAAAATGGGAACGCATTTACCCGAAACAGCCCGCAAAACAAAATACGAATGAAAACGCTTTTTCTTTAATGAAAGTACAAATCCATACAGGCAGAACACATCAAATCCGTGTGCATTTGTCCGCTTCGGGCTATCCCCTTTTAGGTGATGAGGTCTATGCTCCTGCGGATGTCGCCCAAAAAGCGCCAAGACAAATGCTTCACGCGTATACATTGACATTTCGCCACCCTTTCACCCATGAAACCCTGACCTTCACGTCTTTACCGCCTGCTGATTTTTGGGAATGCGCTGAAAATCAAATCGCTTTAAACCAAACGGCGATACCCCTTGTGATCACCGGAAATTCCGGGTCCGGAAAATCAGCCCTCATTGAAATTGCAAAACGGCAAAATTTGCCTACTTTCAGTGCCGACGAATGTATCAATGAATTATACCAAGTAAATAACGATGCATGGTATTTGCTCAAACAGCAATACGGCACACTTTTTGTTCCGGACGATAAAAAGCCGGTGGATAAAACCGCCCTTGCGAAGGCGATGCAAGACCCCGCCAAGAAACATGAATTGGAAAATTTGCTGCACCCTCTTGTTTATTCACGGATGATTGAATTTTTTAACAAAAACAACCGCAAACGCTTTGCTCTTGCGGAAATCCCCCTTTGGTTCGAAAGCAAACCCAAGAATTTCCCCATCAAACCGCTGACGGTATGTGTCAGCACAAATGCCGAAATCCGTTTAGCCCGCCTCAAAAAACGGGGGTGGACGGAAGAAACCGTCGCCTATATGGACGGTTGGCAATTGGAACAAGAAAAAAAAATCGATCTTGCCGATTATGAAATTCCAAACAGTGCGGACCTGGCTGCATTGGAAAAAAATTTTCTAGGTCTGTTGGAAAAACTGAAAAAACAAAACAGCATACCGCCCGTATTGGAGCAAATTAAAAAAGAACTCGCCTGAAAGCATAAAAAAAAGCGTACCGAAGTACGCTTTTTCATTGTTCTTTAATTATCCTTAGTTATCCTTGCGCTTCTTTTTGCCGCCCTGCCTTTTCCGGTTCATTCCAAAAAATTTCGCTTTTTTCAATTCAGCCAAATGCCCGCATGATACATATCCGGCAGGAAACAGAACCGAAACCGGCAACGGGGACACTCACGCCATTTTCAGCAAAGCAAAAAGACTGCGACCGCATGCAAAAAAATCTTAATCATTAAGTGAAGTAAAGCTAATTCTTTTGCAAATATTCACCGCTCCAACAGCCGGTGCAATACTGCATGCCCTCGTCACCAAGGCAAGCCCGCATACCTTCCAAAGACAAATAGCCCAGACTGTCCATATTCAAAATGGAACGTATTTCCTCAATAGTATGCTGATAGGCGAGCAATTCTTCATAATGGGGGAAATCGACCCCGAAATAGCAAGGATACTGCACAGGCGGGCAGGCAATTCTCAAATGCACTTCCGTCGCCCCCGCATCACGGAGTTCTTTGCCAAGAGCCGCCGTTGTTGTTCCGCGGATAAGGGAATCGTCCACAAGGCAGACCCGTTTTCCACGCACGACTTCTTTCACGACATTGTGCTTCATGCGCACGGCGGCAGCCCTCGCGCCTTGTCCCGGAGCGATAAAGCTGCGTCCTATGTAGTGGTTGCGGATAAGTCCGCGGTCAAGCGTTATGCCGAGTTCTTCCGCAAAACCCATGGCGGCTGAAAATCCGGAATCGGGAATCGCAACCACGATATCCACATCGACCGGTTTTTCTTTCGCAAGCATATGCCCTGTTTGACGGCGGAAAACATGGGGAGTATGCCCGAAAACAGTGCTGTCGGGACGGGCGAAATAAATAAGTTCCAATAAACAGCGCTGCTGGCGGACCGTTCTGTCGCCAAAATGCGTGGAACGGTAACCGCCCGCCGTAAAGGTCAGCATTTCTCCGGGTTCGACTTCCCGCTCGAAAATCGCCCCGATTTGGTCAAAAGCGCACGTTTCGGAGGCAACGACATACCCGTCCCCCATGCGCCCGAGCACCAAAGGACGATAGCCCCAAGGATCTCGGGCGGCAATCATTTTATTGCCGAAAAGCAGAACAACCGCAAAAGCGGCTTCCGCCTGTTCAAAAACACTGGCGATATCTTCATCGGAACTCGCTTGCTTTTGGGCTAACAGCTGCAGGAAAAATTCACTGTCACTCGTTGTCTGCAAAAAAGCCCCCGAAAGAAGAAGCTTTTCCCGCAATTTTTCCCCGTGGTATAAATTTCCGTTATGGGCAAGAGCGACCTGCCCTTCGCTGTAATATCCGATAAGGGGCTGGGCGTTGGCTATGGTGCTTGAACCCGCCGTGGAATACCGGACATGCCCGATTGCGGAATTGCCTGCCATATTGCGGCCTTCTCCATTACCGAACACGCTGGAAACCAAACCCATGCCGCGGTGGATGAATATCTGTCCGTCGCTGGCGCTCGCGACACCGGCGGATTCCTGCCCGCGGTGCTGCAAAGCGTGCAAAGCCAATGAAGCATGCTGGGCGGCGTCTTTTACTCCATAAAGCCCCACAATTCCGCATTCATCATGCGCCTTGTCATCATACGTCAAGGTATCAGGGATAAAGATGTTTCCAAAAGAATTATTCATTTGTTTTTCCTTGAATATATCCTGCATAATAATCCTGCAAAGGAGCGACTATGCGTTGTTCTTGCCGACGGGCTTCCAAACCTTCGACAGTGGCGCGAAGAGCCGCCAGTGTCGTAATGAGGTTGATACGGCGGGCGAGGGCTTCCGTCCTTATGGTGTTTGCGTCACGGGCGGAAGTCGGACCGCTTACGGTATTGACAATCATATTCGCCTCACCGTTGCGGATGAAGTCCAAAAGGTGAGGGCGCTGCTGTCCGATTTTTACAATAAGCTTGCAGTCAATGCCTTTGTTTTCAAGCATGGCTTTTGTTCCGGGAGTTGCGTAAAGCGTAAAGCCAAGAGCTTTCAGGCGTGCCGCAAGAGGAACAAGAGGTTCTTTGTCTTGGTCCGTTACCGTCAAAATGACATTGCCGGATACCGGAATGGGGACTCTTGTGCCGGCCTGGGATTTAAGGAAAGCCATGCCGAAGCTCCTGTCAATGCCCATAACTTCGCCAGTGGAACGCATTTCAGGTCCGAGCTGGATTTAGA
>DONZ01000042.1 GCA_003512875.1 Desulfovibrio sp.
GTGTTTGGACCGTTAACGTTGGCTACGGCCGTGAAGAAATTGTTGACGCTGTTGCAGAACAAATGAAAAAACTCTGCTACTTTGCCAACTCTTTCGGCAGCACCCCAACCGCTATTTTCGCTGAAAAACTTATTTCCAAAATGCCTGGCATGAGCCGTGTTTATATTTCCAACTCCGGTTCAGAAGCCAACGAAAAAGCATTCAAAATCGTTCGTCAAATTTCTATTTTGAAACATGGCGGGAAGAAAAACAAAATCATTTACCGTGACCGTGATTACCATGGCACGACAATCACAACCCTTTCCGCTTGCGGACAGGAAGAACGCCGTGAACAATACGGTCCGTTCACTCCAGGTTTCGTTTCTTTCCCTGCAGCTAACTGCTACCGCAACCCTTACGGTCTTGACCCAAGCGATCCGAAACTCGGTGAATTGTTTGCCAACGAACTTGAAAAAGTTATTTTGGCAGAAGGTCCTGACACTGTCGGCGGCGTTATCGTTGAACCTATCACTGCCGGCGGCGGTGTTCTTGTTCCTCCGAAAGATTACCTCACAAAAGTTTCCGCTATCTGCAAAAAATACGACGTTCTTCTCATTATCGACGAAGTTGTATGCGGTCTTGGTAGAACTGGTAAATGGTTCGGTTACCAACACTTCGACGTACAACCGGACATCGTAACCATGGCTAAAGGTGTTGCTTCCGGTTATGCTGCTATTTCCTGCACAGTTACAACTGAAAAAGTATTCCAAGACTTTATTGCAGAACCTAGCGACCGTGAAAGCTATTTCCGTGATATTTCCACTTTCGGCGGATGTACTTCCGGTCCTGCGGCAGCCATTGCAAACCTCGGAATCATCGAAAGAGAAAATCTCCTTGAAAACACCGCCAAAGTTGGTGAATACTTCATGGGTAAACTTAACGAACTCAAAGATAAATACAGCGTTATCGGCGATGTTCGCGGCAAAGGTTTGTTCTGCGGTATGGAACTTGTTAAGGACCGTACAACAAAAGAACCTGTTGATGAATCAGTTTGCGGCGCCATTGTTGCCAACTGCATGAAACAAGGTGTTATCATCGGTAAAACTTCCCGTTCATTCAAGAAGTTCAATAACACACTCTGCTTCAGCCCTGCTCTTATCGCTACAACGAAAGATATTGACCAAATCGTTGCAGCTCTTGACAAAGCTTTTGCAGAAGTTTGCAAATAATAATTTGTTATTGGCAAATTCATAAAAAAGGTGGCTTCCGCCACCTTTTTTATTTTAATGCAGGCAATGAAACACGCATATAAACTTATAACTGCGCCAATTCTTCCAATCTGCCCAAATCAGTAATTTCCAGGCAATTTTTCGTACACTTTCCGATAACGCCTTCATTGCGCAAAAAACTTATTCCTCTGCATAAGGTATTGCGGTGGATATTGAACATAAGAGCCAATTCAATCTGCGAAAAACCGAATTTAAATGTCGAGCTGCCCGCCTGCAAATATTGGCGGAATAAAAACCTGCATAACTGCGCTATGAACGTCAATTCTGTTTTTTCGCTGAGTTGTGAAAAAAAAGCCCCGGCTTTATACGATAACGATTTGACCAAATTGGTGATAAGTTCCGGATATTGCTTTGTAAATTCGACATCGCTGAGCATTTCTTTTGGAAAGAAATAAATGATGCAATCGGTCATCGCCAAAACTTCGGCTGAATACATATTGTGATAGGAATGAAACAAATTGATTTCCGTGCAGATACAGCCGTTTTTCATATAAAGGATTATCCGTTCCTTGCCTTGGGCGGTAATTGCGGAAAGCCTGATTTTTCCGCTGTAAAGATACCCGAACATATCATTATGACAATCAATGACGCTTCCTTTAGGATAATTCTTTTTTATTCCTTTAAAAAGCAGTTTTTCCCAAACCCGATTTATTCCGTTCAACTCATAAATTGGAACAAGTTGCTGCAAATCATCGTTCTTTTCCATACATTTTTCCTTTCTTAAAACCTATCATCTTTTTTAAAAAAAGAAAATAAAAAAGCAGGAATTACCCTGCTTTCTTATTGAAACCTCATTGCTTTTTCTCTTGAAGTCTACTCCGCATTGGCTATGCAATGCCCGGCAATGCCTTTGTACGGTTCAACGGTTCCCTCGACCTGAACTTCCTTTTCAACTCCCAAAGGCGCCGCCCCCGGCACGCGGAATGTCGTCTTATCCAAAGCTGCGATTTCCCGCTCTTCGGGTTTCGGTAGCTGCGGCACCCATTCATAAGGAGCACGGTAAGCTCGGTAAATATAATTCATATTGTCATCATCTGAAAAGTACGGACAAACATATTCCCAAACGATTTCATACTCTTTTGTGACTTCAATCAGCCTGCCGTCCGAACCTTCCGTAATGAGCGTATTGCCGTTGGGCAGCCGTTGGGCGGAACTGATGAAAGGACTGTAAAAACGGCACGCGTCAAGAGGAATGAGAAAACCCATTTCCTTTGGCGTGCATTGCCATACGATTTCCAAAGTGACCGGGTCAAACTCAAGAACCCTGGAATAATCGCGGATCGCTGTTTTCGTTCCGTCCGAAGCGCCCGGATTCGGCGCTCCGTATCCAGCCCAGCCGCCATTATCAAAAACCAAAATATTCCCTTCACCGGGCAAACCGCGAGGTATCATATGCGCATGGTGCTGTCCGATTATCCAGCCGAGTTTTTTCAATTCCGGGCTGCTGTTGTAATCAGGACCGACTTTCCAGACAATTTTGCCCGTTTTCTTGTCAATGATGAAGATAATGTTGCTTTCACGCCCGTCCATGATGATGTTTTCCGGATTGAACCGTTCGTCACCGTTATCATACCATTTATTGGGTCCAAGCTTTGACATGGAATTGATGTGCATCCAATCGCCGACGCTCGGAGCTTCTTCCACCAAAGACCCGCCCCTGAAATTAGGATTGCGGCACATGGCGTTGAGCGCTTCCTGCGAAAAGCCCATTTCCTCCGCATGGTCGGAACATTTCCATTCCCAAACAATATCACCGTCCCAGTCCACTTCATACACGACATCGTCAAGCAGTGGTTTTTCCGAAATATACGGGCAATGCACTTCCTTATGCGCCAAAATCAAAGTATTTCCGCCGTCGATTTGCGGCTCCATACCGGGAACATAATATCCGACAGGATTGCCGTCGCGTTGGAAGTCGTGATGCTGGCGAGCCATCCATGCCGCTTCCTCACCCGGATCATCGATATATTCCGCTTTATTCCATTTCCATTGGATATTGCCGTCAAAATCAATTTGCACAAGGTCACGCTGATCCTGCAAGCCATATTTCGGATTTCTCACCCCGGAGCTTGCCAAAATTGTTCCGTCAGGAAAAATTTTCGTCGGAAAGCCCTCGAAATATTTCCATAAACGGACTTCGCGTCCGTTCATATCGATAAGTAGTGAACCGAGGTTATGCAAAGGCATGATCGTATAACCGCTCCATGCCTTTTCAGGATTGTAACGCAAAACGCCGGTTGGATAAACGGTTGGATATCCCATATCATTCTCCTTTTGTGAAATTTTATTTTAACTCATCATACCTGAGAAATAAGAAAATAATGCACCATATGGTGCAAAAAATAAATAAAATTAAGAAAAGCTTTCCAAAAATGCACCATTTTGTGCAGAATTTAACATGCACTCTTTTATACTGATGTAAACAATATTTTTGGAGGCAGTATGTTCACAGAAGAATGCACCATAAAAACATGGAGGCAATGGCTCGTATGTTTTGCAATAGCGGGATTTGTCACGTTTTTATTTTATGACCCTGAAAATACGAAGCTTAACCTCTATTGGTTCAGCAGCGCCCTCGCGCTGAGCTTATTTGCTTTTGAACTTGTCAGCATGGTTGTTGCGATTCTCACTCTGCTCATGTTCTATATATCATTTCCGGAATTTCAACGCCTGATGTCGTCTTTAGCGGTTGGCTGGCACCTATTCCATGGATGGTTTTAAGCGGCATGCTCATCGGTATTTTAATGGAAAAATCCAACCTTGCGCAGCGTATCGCCCTTTTAATTCTTTCAAAAGTCGCTAAAACCCCGCTTAAACTGCTTATTGCCTTTTTTCTTGCGGGGGTTATTATCAGCGCCCTTATCCCCGATATTATCACCGTTCTTATCTTATTCATGACAATCGCAACAAGTATCTGCCAAAGCCTCAACCTTGAAAAAGGCTCCAAGGAAGCAAGTACCATTATTATGGGGGCGTTCTTTGGCGGAGCAATTTCTTCCGCCATGTATTTGCCTAACAATACGGGAATTATCGGTTTGCTCATGGTTAAGGATATGGGTGTTGAATTCAGCTGGATAGGATTTTGGATTGAAAACGCCGCCTATTGCATTGTCCATATCATTATCGGCATTACTTTGCTTTATTTCTTCGGAAACAAAGCCCTCACCCCCCATATCCGAAAATGCATCTCGGAGGCAAAAACAGAACTGGAGAAACTCGGCAAAATGAGCGCACTTGAAAAACGCGCCCTTGTTCTTTCCCTTCTTGCCTTGGCAGGATTTGTTTTTGAACCGTTACATCATTTACCGGGTTACTATTTATTCGCGTTTACAGTCTTTTTGGGATTTACCCCTTTATTCGGCAC
>DONZ01000093.1 GCA_003512875.1 Desulfovibrio sp.
GGGGTGAAGCCGGATCCGGTTTTGAAGGCGGGGCAAAATTATCCTGCCGATACGGTTTTCATGCTTTTGGGCAGAGAGCGCTTTGTCAGCCGCGGAGGCTATAAGCTTTTGACGGCGATAGAATATTTCCGGCTTGATGTGACGGACTGCATTTGTCTTGACGCGGGCGCGTCCACCGGGGGATTTACGGATTGTTTGCTGCAGCACGGGGCGAAAAAGGTTTATGCCGTGGATGTGGGGCATGCGCAGCTTCATGAAAAAATGCAAAGACACCCGCAGGTTGTCAATATGGAAGGCGTGAACCTCCGCTATGCCGATGAGGATTTGCTGCCTGAAAAAGTGGATGTCATGGTTTCCGACGTTTCCTTTATTTCGCTGACATTGATTATTCCGCCTTGTTTAAAAAGCGTGAAAGAGAACGGGCTTGTCGTTTGCCTTATCAAACCTCAATTCGAGGTCGGGGCTCATCAGACGGATAAAGGGGTTGTGCGCGATGAGGCGGTCCGGCAGGAGGCTGTCAGTAAGGTTCTGACCTTTTGCGAAAATTTGGGGCTGGAATGTTTGGGCGTTACGCCCGCCATGATCAAAGGTCCCAAGGGTAACCAGGAATATGTGGCTTGCTGGCGGAAGAAGGTCCAAAACCGAACGCTTGAAAGATATTGATTGCTTATGCAGAACATAACAGACATTCCGAAAAACATATTGATAATCCAGCAAAGGCAGCTTGGCGACGTGGTTGTGACAAGTCCGGTTTTTGAAGCTGTGAAAAAAGCTTTCCCCCATGCGAAACTGACTTTGCTTACGGAAAAAAAATGCGTTCCTCTTGCTGAAAAAGACATACATCTTGATGAAATCATTCCGTTTCCAAAAAATGAAAATATTTTTTCGCAAATAAAATTTTATTGGAATTTGCACAGGAAAAATTTCGATGTCGTGGCGGATATGCAGCAGTTGCCGCGCTGCCAAATGGCTGTTTTGTGCTCAGGGGCGAAATACCGCTTATCGTTCGCTCCCCGTCATGCGTATAAGAAAATGCTGTATACGCATTGCTTTGTTCCGGAAAACACGGAGCATGATTATACTTCCTATTCGAAAATCCGTATCCTTTCACCTTTAGGCATTGAACCGACAGAGCAAAAACCCCGGCTTTACCTGACGGAAGAGGAAAGAAGAAAAGCGCGGGAAATTTTAGCTTCCTTGCATATTGAAGAAAACACTCCGTTTATCACGCTTGACGCAACCCATAAGCATCCCAAGCGGCGCTGGAAATATTACGGGGAATTGGTGCGTAGAATTTTAGCCGATTATCCGCAATTTGTTTTTTTTGTTATCCGCGCCCCCAATGAAGATGAACAAGTCAGGCATTTATTGGACATCGACCCCGAGCGCGTGCGTATGCCGGCAAATCCGTTGTCTTTACGGGAAACAATGGCTTGCATGTCTTTCGCTTCTTTTCATATCGGCAATACTTCGGCGCCGGAGCACATGGCATTGGCTCTCAATATTCCCGCTTTGGTCATTTTGTCCGAAACAGCTTCTTTTTGGCATTTCGCCCCGAAAAATCCTCTGAAAGGCACGGCGAAACAGATGGAAGTCCGTTTATCCGAAGAAGAATACCAATGGTATTTGAAAAATTTACGGGAATTTCAGAAAGGGAACAAGCCTGATTTTGTGCCGGAAGAATATCCGCTTATCAACTGCATTTCCGTTGAAAAGGCTATGGAAAAATTTAAGTTCTTGCTAAGCGGTCCATTTTATGAATGAATTTTAATAATTCTTTTTGTTGACCTGTAAAAAAAAGCGACGTATATTAAAAACCTTGTGAAAACAAAAATAATTCCTATGCTTTGGCGAGGTAAATTATGGCGAATATGACAGTTTTTGGCGCTCAATGGGGTGATGAAGGAAAAGGAAAAATCGTTGACCTTCTAGGTTCCGAAGTTGCCTGCGTTGTTCGGTATCAAGGCGGAAACAATGCGGGGCATACCGTTATCGTAAATGGTGAAAAGCATGTTTTGCACGTTATTCCTTCCGGTATTTTACACGAAGGAACACTTTGCATCATCGGCAACGGCGTTGTGCTTGATCCTTTTGTTTTTCTTGAAGAACTTGCCAGCCTTAAAGCCAAACATATCGATACTTCTCCAAAACGTCTTTTCGTAAGCCCCAAGACCCAGCTTATCATGCCGTACCATAAAACGCTTGACGCCGCGCGGGAATCCATGAAAAGCGCCGACGGCAAAATCGGTACGACAGGACGGGGCATCGGACCTTGTTATGAAGACAAGATGGCGCGTATCGGAGTGCGTGCGGGTGATTTGAAAGACAAGGAGCTGGTCCGCCGCAAAATCGAAACGGCGCTTATTGAAAAAAACGCCCTTTTTAAAAATTTATATCATATTGAAGAAATGGATACGGACAAGGTTTATCAGGAAGTTATGGCGATAGCTGAAGAACTTGTTCCTTATATCCAGGATACGACAGCCATTTTCCATGAATTGCAGAAACAGGGTAAATCCTGTTTGTTCGAGGGCGCACAAGGCGTCATGCTCGATATAGACCATGGCACTTATCCTTTCGTCACCTCTTCCAATACGATTTGCAGTAATGCAAGCGTGGGCGCAGGCGTTCCCGCCGAATATATAAAAGAACATATCGCCATTGTGAAAGCGTACACCACGCGTGTCGGCACAGGACCGTTTCCGACGGAACTTTTTGATGAAACAGGCAGGTATTTGCAGCAAAAAGGCGGGGAATTCGGGGCGACGACAGGCAGAACCCGCCGCTGCGGCTGGTTTGATGCCTGCGTGCTTCGCGAATGTTACAGAATTTGCAAGCCGACAACTTTTGCTTTGACCAAATTGGATGTTCTTGGCGGGCTTGATGAAATTAAAATTTGCGTCGGCTATGTGCTCAACGGTGAAAAATTGGAAACGCCGCCAAGTTCCGCGTTCGAGTATGCCAACGTCGAACCTGTTTATGAAAGCATGGCGGGTTGGAAAGAGGATATTTCCTCTTGTCTGACATTTGAGGACTTACCTGAAAATGCAAAAAAATATGTGGCGCGTTTAGAGGAACTTATCGGGGTGAAAGCGGGCTTTGTTTCCGTCGGTCCCGACAGAAATCAAACCATCCGCCGCTAGAAAAATAAAAAATCCGTCAACTATGCCGGATTTTTTTGATACGATATGGCAGAAAAAAAGAACAGTGCTGATGAGCAAATGCCCGATAAGGATGAGGCGATTAAAATTTTTGAGCCTGCCTTATCGCCTTTGTTTGATACATTCAGAGAAAAAATCAACCGCTTGCGGCAAAACCCTCCGCAGCTGCTGCATATTGAAGGGGGCAGCGTGGAACTTCGCACGGCTTTTGCGTATCATTATGCGGGGCTCTTTTTTTGTGAAAATCCGAAACGTCCTGAAAATAAAGGTGATTTTCTCGCAGACCCTTGCTTGTGCTGTTCGGAGTGCTATAAAGTCGCCGCCCGCATGCATCCTGACTTTATTGTTTTTGACAGCCGCGAAGGCAATATTGATGTGGACTCCATGCGGGATTTGAAGAAAATTTCCACAGAAGCTCCGCGATACGCCCGAAAGCGGCTTGTCCTGCTGCTTGAAACACAAAAACTGAGCGCGGTTTCAGGCAATGCCATATTGAAATTGCTGGAAGAGCCAAGTCCGCACAATCATTATGTTTTCACCATGTCGCAGCGGGAAATGGTTTTGCCGACTTTGCTCTCGCGCGGTTTCGTCATGACTTTGCCATGGAAAGATTCTATTCAGGAATTGACAGAAACGGAACGGGAATGGGAAGACATTCTTATTAAATTTTTTCAAAACGGTACAGGACTTTTGGATAAGACATCGGCGAAAGGCGCTGTCGACAGCGAGCTTGCAAAAACGATATGCGGCATTTTGCAGAAAAATTTCGCCCATGCCATGGCAGGCAGAAAAAATTATCTGCTCGCCTCGCTGTTTTGTTCCCTGTCTTTCAGCAAACTTTTCGAAGCGAACGAGCGCGTGGCTTTGTGCTATGAAATGCTCAATCTTATGGTCAATCCTACCTATTGCATAGAGGCGTTGCTGACGGAACTTTATGTGTTTATGAAAACCGCGGGTTAATATGAGTGATTTTGACAAAATTATCGTTA
This sequence comes from Desulfovibrio sp., assembly GCA_003512875.1. GTDB lineage: Bacteria > Desulfobacterota > Desulfovibrionia > Desulfovibrionales > Desulfovibrionaceae > Taurinivorans > Taurinivorans muris. The sequence goes on from DONZ01000093.1 coordinate 4,151, forward strand.
TTGATGTGAACGAGTGCGTGCAGTGCGAGGGCTGTATTGCGGAATGCCCGCATGATGCGCTGGATATCGGGGCGGGAGGCTATCCTTTCTGCATTGAAAGTCTTTGCACCCGCTGCGGGGCTTGCATAGAAATCTGCCCTGTTTTGGCTATCAGCTTTGATGATGAAGATTAGTAAGGCTATGACGGGATAAAAACGCTTTTTGTTCAAGCTTTGGCAAGAACAAGAATATGGATATGCCCGATTCCGGATTTTTTCAGTTCCTTGCAGGCTTCTTCCAGTGTGCTGTTTGTTGTTGCAATATCATCAAACAAAAAAATTTCTTTGAGCGCATGCTTGGAAACGGCGAAAGAATTTTTAATGTTTTTCTGCCTTTCTTTTTTGTTCAGGGAATGCTGCGGAACGGTATGGAATTTCTTTTGTAAGAGGTTTGTATGGATATGAACGGTTTTGTCCGTGTGTTTCTCAATACGGCGGGCAAAAAACTTCAATATTTCAAGACACTGGTTATAGCCCCTTTGCATAAGCCGTTTATTGTGCAGCGGCATGGGAACGATATTGATTTTCCGTATGTCCTGATTGCGGTTCAGAAAATGAAGCGCCAAAAGTTCCCCCAAGAATTTCATGCACGCCCTGTTTTGGCTGAATTTGGCACTGAGAATAAATTCACGCAATATCCCCTCGTATTTATTGAAAAAAGAAAAATCATCCCAAAGGGCGGGCTTTTCCCGGCAATGCCCGCAGCGGGAAACGCTTTGACCGGGATCGGGAAGAATTTCCCCGCAGTGCCGGCAAAAGCCTGTGCGCAGTTCTTTCAGTTTATTTGCGCATTCCGGGCATAGGTTGTTTGCAATGTGATTTTCGAGAGGATCGGCGGATTTTTTCGGAAAAAAGGGACGTAAACAATACAGACAGCGTTTTTCCCGAAAAATATGCCAGTCAATTTTCATAAAATAACGGGATGTTAACATATGAAATCAAGGACTTGTTTTTGTTTATGGAAATTGCAGGCTAAATCGTCATGCTTGTCAAGTCCGTAAAGGCAGAGGCTTTTTTCGAGTTTTGCCCCGATACTGTTCAGGGCGTAGCGTATGCTGAGTTTCGCACCTTCAAAAAGTTTGTCGCCTTTTTCCCTTGCGCCCAAAAGAATGAGGTCCACGCATACGTTTCGGGCGGGTTTTTGTTCCTGCGCAAGGGCGAACCACGCTTGGGACCTGTCCAAAAACGCCTTGAATGTGGCAGGCACATGGTAAAAATAAATCGGAGCGATAAAAATCGCTTTTTCCGCTCGGAAAAGCTCCTGATAGAATTTATCGACCGTATCCTGTTCCTGAAGGCTGAATTTGCACAATCCCTTTTTGTTGTCGCAAAATCCGCAGGCAATGCACGTCTGCAAAAATTCTCTGCAAGGAAAAAAAATTCGGCTGTCCTGCACCGCATTTCGGATAAGCGAAGCGCAAAAGGCGGAATTGCCGTTCATTCTCGGACTGCAGGAAAAAATGACTGTACTCATGGCGGGTTTGATTTTCAGCAGGATATGTTCAGATACGCACAAAAGCGTTTTTTATCCGTTCATCGCCGATAGTGGTTTCCGGACCGTGCCCGCAATAAACGAGGGTGTTTTCAGGCAAGGTGTAGAGTTTTTCCCGTATGCTTTTCGCAAGCAGTTCAAAATCTCCCATGGGCAGGTCGGAGCGCCCGATACTGCGGTAAAAAAGCACGTCGCCGGTAAAAACGATATTCTCGTCTTTGATATAATATGCCAAAGATCCGGGGCTGTGTCCCGGAACATGGCGGACATCAACTTCAATAGAGCCGAATTTATGGATACCCTCGGCAAGGGGCACGGGGTGAAATTCATCAACCTTCGGCAAACCGTAACGGACGGCGGAGGAAATCAAAACATCGCTTATTTCGATATCTTCTTTTCCCGCCATGATGGGCGTATCCATGAAACTTTCCAGTTCCGCACAGCCGTAAACATGGTCGAAGTGCAGGTGCGTAAGCAGAATGCCTTGTATTTTCAGTTTTTTGTTTTTTATTTCCGTAAGGATATCGACCATATGTCCGCTGGGGTCGATGATAAGGGCGTCTGTTCCGTTTTGATAGAGGTGGCAGTTGGTTTCCAACGGTCCCAATGAAAAGGTTAAAACAGGCATAAAATTCTCCTTGGCAGCTTTTGCGCTGAAAGCTTGAAAGAAAAATTTAACAAAATTTTTTTCTTCTGTATAGGGTTTAAATATATAAAATTTTTAGGCGGAGCGGAGGAATTGCGAATTTTGCTCGGTTGACATTTAAAAGAAAGCTGTGTAAAAAATACCTTAGAAACGTGCTGGCGGAAAACAAAAATGTTTTTTGTTTGGCGTATTCGGAGGCTTTATGGATTTAACAAATGGCAGCCCTATGGAACAAGTTTGTTTAAAGCTTGATAACGGCGGTGAAATGAATTTTAAAGGTCGTCTTTTTTCTGAGTCATCTTGGTATGATGAAGACGAAGCCTCTCTCACCACGCAAAAATTATACGTGACCGATAGCCATGAACAGGTTTATTCCGTTGTTTCCGGTGACGGAAAAACAAAGGAGCGCCGTGCGTACCGTATCAATATGCATGGTGATTCCTGCACCGTGAACAACGGCAGTACGGAAATGACCTTGCCTTTCGATATGCTTATGCTTGCAGTGCGTTCATTGTGCCGTTTGGAAGATGACGCGACGCCAAGTCTTGAAACTGTTGAAGAGACGCTGCGCGCCGCCAACTGCTAACTGAGCCGATTATTTTTTTGAAAGAAATTCACCTTATTTTATATGGCTCGCAAGAGCCATTTTTTTTAAAATTGAAAAATATGATTTGAGGAAAATATGCATAAAGATTTTGCCTTATTGCGCGAAGAGCGTTTAACGGAACTTGGCGGAACTGCCAGACTTTGGCGGCATAAGAAGACCAGAGCCGAAGTTTTGAGCGTCGTCAATGCCGATGAAAACAAAAGTTTCGGGGTGGCTTTCAGAACTCCCCCGAAAAATTCGACGGGCGTCGCCCATATTTTGGAACATTCCGTGCTTTGCGGTTCTAAGAAATATCCTGTAAAGGAACCTTTCGTGGAGCTTTTGAAAAGCTCTTTGCAGACTTTTTTAAATGCCCTCACTTTTCCGGATAAGACGTGTTATCCGGTGGCGAGCACCAATTTGCAGGATTTTTATAATTTGATTGATGTGTATTTGGACGCTGTTTTTTATCCCCGCATTGATGAAAACGTGCTTTTGCAGGAGGGCTGGCATATCCATGCCGAGGATACGGATACCGCGAAATGGAATTTCAAAGGCGTTGTCTACAATGAAATGAAAGGGGTTTATTCTTCCCCTGATTCCGTGCTTGCGGAAGAAAGCCAGCATTCTGTTTTTCCGGATACCCTTTACAGTTTGGATTCCGGCGGCAATCCTCCTGAAATTTTAAATTTGACCTATGCGGAGTTTAAAGATTTCCATACACGCTATTATCATCCGAGCAACGCCCGTTTTTTCTTTTGGGGTGATGACCCGGAAGAGGCTCGTCTTGAAAAGCTTGCGGAACTTTTGAATGATTTCGATTACTTGGACATCAATTCAGCTGTTCCTTTGCAAAAACGCCTTGACTATGAGCGGAAGATTGAAACATTTTATGCCGCGGAAGAGGACGACGGAAATCCGCGCAGCGCCCATGTCACGGTAAACTGGCTTTTATGCGAGGGCAAGGACGCGGAAGAAATAATGGTGCTTGAAATGCTTGAGCATATTTTGACGGCGCTTGCAGGTTCTCCGCTTCGCAAAGCCCTGATGGATTCCGGACTTGGGGAAGATGTGACAGGCTGCGGTATGGAAACGGATTTGCGCCAAGCCTATTATTCCATCGGGCTCCGTTCTGTTTTGCCCGCGGACGGAGATAAAATCGAAATTCTGATTTTGGAAACCTTGGCGGATTTAGCCGAGCGGGGTATAAGCCAAAAAGCCATTGACAGCGCCGTTTCGGCAACAGAATTTATTTTGCGTGAAAATAACACGGGCAATTTCCCCCGCGGGCTTTCCGCCATGTTTCAAAGCCTCGGCACTTGGCTTTACGGCGAAGACCCGTTTTTGCCTCTTGCATGGGAAAAGCCCCTTGCAAGCATAAAAAGCCGTTTGGCAAAAGGTGAAAAGGTTTTTGAAAACGCCATTAAAAAATGGTTTTTAGATAATCCCCACCGTTCTTTGGTTGTGCTTTTGCCCAATTCTTCCCTTGCAAAAGAACGGGAAGAAAAAGAGCGGGCACGCTTGGACAACATTGTCCGTTCATTAAATAATAAGGAAAAACAAGAGGTTGTCGCTCTTTCTTCCGCCTTGGTTCTTGCCCAGGCAAAGGAAGACAGCAAAGAAGCCCTTGCGACCATTCCGACCTTGGGTTTAAACGATATTCCCTTGCAGGGCAAAGAAAATCCTTTGGCTGTGAAGCAACGCGGCGGTATTACCGTGCTGCGCCATGAAATCGACACCACCGGCATTTTATATGTGAAAATTTTATTTCCCCTCGACCATGTCCGTCAAGAAGATTTGCCGTTGCTTTCTCTTTATTGCCGGGCGCTTACGGAAATGGGCACGAAAAATTACGATTTTGTGGACTTGGGGCTTGAAATATCCGCCCGGACTGGCGGTCTTGATACGGGCGTTTCCGCGCACAGCAGGGTTGATGAAGATGAACCGTTCATGCATCTGCGGATTTCCGCAAAAGTTGTCGAAGAAAAAATCGATACTCTTTATGCGCTGCTGGAAGAGATTTTGCTTCAAACCGATTTTTCCAATAAGGAACGGTTCGTGCAAATGGTCTGGGAGGACAAGGCGCGTTTTGAACAGTCCATTGTTCCTGCCGGGCACAGCCTTTTGGCGTCCTATATCAATGGCATGTTTTCAAAGCTCGGGTATTTGAACGAAGAAATGAACGGTTTGCCTTATTGGGATTTTATCCGCCAATTGGCAGACACGGTGCAGGATGATTTTGCAGACATCGAGGCCCGCCTGAACGCTTTGCATGCAAGCATTCTGAGCAAAGTTAAAACAGTGCTCAGCCTTACCGGTACGGAACAGCTCATCGCAAAAGGGGAAAGGCTTGCCGCTCTGTTGGAAGGCTTCGCCGATGTTTCCCGTCCCGTTCCTGACCGCAGTTACGCTTTCAAAAAACAAGCGGCGGGACTCCTTTTGCCTGCGCAAGTCAATTATGTGGGACTTGGGGCGGATTTGAAAAAAAACGGTTATGTTTTTCATGGTTCTTCCCATGTGATCACCCGCTTTTTACGGATGGGCTATCTGTGGGACAGGGTGCGTGTGCAGGGCGGCGCCTACGGAGCGTTTGTACGGTATACGCGGAATGCGGGAACGCTGGCTTTTGTTTCCTACCGCGACCCCAATGTGGAAAGAACCCTTTCCGTATATAAAGATACCGCCAATTACCTGGGCAATCTGACCTTGAGCCGAGAAGAGCTGACAAAAGCCATTGTCGGGGCGATCGGCGACATTGATACGTATTTGCTGCCTTCGGCAAAAGGGAACGCGGCGCTTTGGGAATATATGACTGGGTATACGAAAGCGATGCGCGAGCAAGTACGGGCGGAAGTTTTAGGTACGACGTCCGCTGATTTCCATGATTTTGCGCCGTATTTGCAAAAGGCTCTCGACGGGGGCGTTGAAACGGCTTTGGGCGGCGGACAAGTGCAGGAATATGCCGCAAAAGCAAATTGGAACATCATTAAATTATTATAAGATAGTTACAAAGGGGCAGACAAACGCTCCTTTTTCATTCGGTGGGCTTATATGCGAAAACTTTGTGAAGAGCGGGAAAATACTCCCCATGTCGTACAGGGCAATATCGCTTTTGCCAGCGGCTGCGTGCGCGCGGGCATTGACGCCGTAGAGGGGTATCCGGGAACACCAAGCACGGAAGTGATAGATAAGGGCTTGGCAAAGGTTCAGGATAAAATACGGGTCGGCTGGGCTGTGAACGAAGCTGTGGCGGCGGGCATGGGCGTAGGCGCGAGCCTTGCGGGCAAAGACGCGGTTGTGACCATGAAAATACCGGGCGTATTTCAAGCGGGCGATGTGTTTACTTCCGCTTCAACGTACAGCGTCGGGCGCGGGGGCTTGGTTTTTTATGTCGCGAGCGATTTTGCGCCCAATTCGACGCAGCATCTTGTTGACCCGCGATATTTGTATAAAAGCTGTTTTCTTCCTGTTTTTGAGCCGCGCAACCACCAGGAAATGCATGAAGCCGCTAAAATTGCCGTGGAAATTTCCCGTACGTTTAAAACGGCGGCGGTTGTGCATGCGAGCGGTTTGCTTTGCCACAGCGAGGGGCTGATACGCCTTATTCCTCAGGAAAAGCGGGAAGAAGCGCCAGTGGATGATTTCAGGGCGATGAATTCCTTGCCGAACAATGCCCGTAAGTCTTATGACCGGATTATGGACGAGCGCATGCCGCAGCTTGCCGATTTTGTGGAAAACAGCCCGCTGAACAAGGAATATGCGGGAACGGGCAAAAAGGGCGTTATCACGTATGGGTCCGGTTCTTTGTATATGGAAGAATACCGTGCTGTCGTGGATAGCGGGATTGATGTGCTTTCTTTGGCTTTTACCAATCCTTTGCCCATGGAGAAGATCAAAGCCTTTGTTTCCCGTATTCATGCCCGAGGCGGGAACGTGTACGTGCTTGAGGACGGATACAGGTTTGTGGAGGAACATTGCCGGATGGCGGGGCTTAACGTTATCGGCAAGCCTTTGTACAATAAAAATACGGAATGGAATTTCGCAGGCATTACAGAATTTTTAGGCGGCACGGTCGAAAACATTCAGCCTGATTTAATGCCTATGCCCCGTCCGCCCATGATTTGTGCGGGCTGTCCTTACCGTTTGACTGGTCTTCTGCTCAGCCGCATGCGCAGGCAGGGCAAGATAGAAGCGATTTTCGGCGATATTGGCTGCAACACCCTGCTTTATTTCATGGGGGCTTCTGATACGTGTCTTGCCATGGGGGCAAGCGAAAGCATGCGCGCTGGTTTTGTGAATGTCAAACCTGATTCGCAGGGAAAGGTCGTCAGTATTTTGGGTGACGGCACAGAGTGCCATTCAGGACTTGACGCCACGCGAAACAGCTTGTTCCGTCACATCGGCGGTTTGAAAATCATTCTTGACAATGAATGGATAGGCATGACGGGAGGACAGCCAAGCCCGACCTCCCCGGTCAATTTAGGGGGGCAGGCTTCGCCCTTTAAGCTTGAGCAGGCTTTGGAAGCGGAGGGAGCGGAAGTCATCGGCGCAAGCGCTTACGATTATAAAGAGTTGCAGGCAAAATTGAAAGAAGCGCTGGAAAAGGCTGAACAGGGCGACAGGCTTGTTGTTTTGGTTGTGAAAGGCACGTGCATACGCAAAGTGCCGGCAAGCGAAAAAAAGGCGCGTCCGGAGCTTGACCCTGCGAAATGCGTTTCTTGCGGGTCTTGTTTGATTTGTCCCGGAATTGCTTTTGACAGCAAGAAAAAACCTGATTGGAACAATCTGTGCACTTCCTGTGCGGGCGGCCGTGCCGCTTGTATGGAAATGTGCCCGCGCGGGGCGATAAGCCAAGCGGACAAAGAAATTTGCGTGCGGCGCCGCGGGCAGAATGAAGAGCTTTTTACTGCTCCCGATGAAATTTTTTGCAGTGAAGTGCAAAGGGAAAAGCTTCCTGAACGCTTAAGTCTTGCTATCCGAGGCGTTGGCGGACAAGGTAATTTATTCTTCGGCAAGGTGCTTGCGCAGCTTGCTTTTTTGGCAGGTTACGACAAGGAAAACATTGTCAAAGGCGAAACCCACGGCATGGCGCAAATGGGCGGTCCGGTAATCAGCACGTTTGCCTGCGGGCATGCTTATAGTCCGGAGCTTGCCCCTTGTTCTGCCGATTGCTTGATTGTTATGGAAAAAAGTGAAGTTTTACGTCCCGGTTTTCTTTCCATGCTGAAAAAAGGCGGCACGATACTGCTGGCGGAAACGAAAGTCTTGCCTCAGGGGCAGACAATGGATAAATATCCGGGCGACAGCGCCATTGCCGAAGTTTTAAAAGGTTTTCAGGTCCGTTCCGTCGATGTGCTGGCAAAGGCGCTCAGTCTCGGGGATAAGCAAGGCAAATGCGCAAATATCGTCATGCTTGGCGTTTTAAGTAAAACCGCACCTTTTTGTGAAATTCCGGAAAGTCTGTGGCTGAAAGCTTTGCAGGGATTAAGTCCGAAAGCGGAACTTTGGGAAAGAAACTATAAAGCTTTCATGCTCGGCAGAGAATAGTTCTTGAATACGGAAAGGACAAATATGCAGGCGATACGCTTGGCTGTGCAGGAAAATCGTGCCGAAATCGAGGCTGTTGCCGAGGACGCTTACAGCCTCTATCTTGAGCGTATGGATAAAAAGCCTTTTCCCATGCTTGATGATTATGAAGCCCATATTTCCGGAAAGCATGTCCATGTGCTTGAAGAGCAAGGGCGGATTGTCGCTTATGTTGTGCTCATTCCGGAGGATGACAAAACGCTGCTGCTTGATAATATCGGCGTTCGCTCTTGTTTTCAAAAGAAAGGATATGGTAAAAACTCACGCTGTTTGCCGAGCGGTGGGCGAAAGAGCGGGGCTACGGCAGAATAATCCTCTATACCGATGTCATTATGCATGAAAACCTTGCCTGGTATCCCGCTCTTGATTATACGCAAACGCATAGGGTTCGGGAAAAGGGCTATGACAGGGTTTATTTTGAAAAGAACGTATAATGCTTTAATGCGGCGATAGAGTAAGGTTATATTGAATTAAAAGTAAAAAAATGTGAAATTATACCAAAAATGCATTCCGATACAGACATAAGGATTTTTATATTTATCCCATAACATGCCGAAAATCATCGCGGGAAAGAAAACAAGCGCCGCCATGGCGGCAGGTTGCCGAAAGAGGTGGAAAAGAGCGAAAAATACGCTGGTCACAATGCAGGACACTGAAACGGAATATAATTTTTTGTTGTGCAGTAACGTATTCAGCTGCTCCTGAATAAGAACCCGCCATGTCAATTCTTCCATGAAGGCAATCCAAATGAGTTTCGATACGCTTGTCTTGTTTAGAGGATGAAAGAAATATCCTGTCCCTCCCAAAAGAAAAGCGAGGAGTATCGGAAACGATACATAGCTTTTCAGGTGTTTCGGAGGAATAAAAAAAGAATATGTTTCCAAAAACAATTCTATGAAAGTATTCCTCCAAATTTTTACTATTTCCATATTCCTCCGAGACATCTTCCCGCATCCTTATAAATTTCCAGGCGTTCACAGCTTCCCAGAGAGCAGGCTTTTTGCAGGTCTTCACAGCCTTCTTTGGTTTTTCTCAGCAAAAACCGGATGTCTCCGCGATTGACATAGGCTTCCGCAAGTTCGGGCAAAAAGCTGATCGCACGGCTGTATTCCTTGTCCGCGTCGACGTATTTGTTTTTGTCTTTCAATATGTTGCCTTTGTTGTAATAAAAATATCCGTCAACAGGATACAGGGCTATCGCCTTATCAATACTTGCCAATGCGTCGTCAAAGCGGTTGTTTTTTTGCTGGGCGACGGCAAGAGCGTTCCAGGCATACGCATCGTCCGGCATTTGTGCCGTGTATTCCTGCAGTAATTTGATACTCTCGGCA
>DONZ01000236.1 GCA_003512875.1 Desulfovibrio sp.
AAGATACCGCATGATTTCTTTCGCACATTCTTTCGGACTGACGGTTTCGCGGCGAACCCCGCCCACTCTTGAACTTGTTCCGATACAAAAAACACAATCCTGAATCGCTTTTTCCACAGAGTCGAAAACCCGTATTTGTTCAAGAAGCCGCAGTCCTTGTTTGGTGGCGAGCGGGCTTGCTTTTTCTATTTCCCACATTTCAGGTTTAACAAGGGAAATGGGCGCGGAACCGAAATTGGCGGAAGCTCTGGCGACAGAACCTATATTTTCCGGGAAGCGGGGTTCGACAAGAACGATATTGAGTAAATCAAACATGTTACAAAGCGGCGAAAATGGTTTTTGCGGTAAAGAAAACTAAATAGATACCAAGACCGAATTTCAGTAAAATTCCCAGGAATTTTCCCAATACCGTGGCGGAGGCAACCTTGATCGCTTGTTCCGTATCGCTGCGGGCGATATATTTTTCTGCCAGAAAGGAACCCGCGTACGCACCGATGAGCGTACCGAAAATTGCCCCCAGTCCCAAAAGAAAGGGCATAAACACGATACCGCCTATAATCGCCCCGACAATACCGAAAAAATTGGAGGAAGAAGAAGCGTTGGCTTTTTTTCCATGGTGGATTTGCAAATAAAATTCGGCAACTTCACCAACTATGAGCAGGATGAAAAATAAAACCCAGTATAACGCATAGTATGTTCCGTCCGGCACGAAAAAAGCGCTGATGAGGATAAATACTGCAACAAGCCAGTTTCCGGGAAGCGATAGAAAATTCAAAAACACCAGCAGGAACAGAACAATGATGAAAATTGTTGCAATGATACTTGAAAACATACGAAACCCTTGGAATAAGATAACAACAGTATAGTGAGAGCCCGCATTTTTTGCAAGAATTAACTTGCGACTTTTTTCTTGTTATTTATGGTTTTTATTGCTAGAGAAAATTATCTTATTTATGGAGTTTCTCATGGTTTCGCAAGGGGTGTTTTCTGTTCTTTTACTCATCGGTTCAAATATTTTCATGACGCTTGCCTGGTACGGACATCTAAAAATGCGGACGGAATTTACTTGGTTTGCGTCCTTGCCTTTGCTCGGAATTATCATTTTCAGCTGGGCTGTCGCATTTTTTGAATATTGCCTGCAGGTTCCCGCCAATAAATTGGGTTTTGTGGAAAATGGCGGTCCGTTCGACATCATGCAATTAAAAATCATTCAGGAAGTGATAACGCTTGTTGTTTTCACCGTTTTTTCAATGATTGCTTTTAAAACGCAGCTGAAATGGAATCACTTGGCTTCTTTTGTTTGTATCGTCATGGCTGTATACTTCATTTTTAAAAAATAAAAATCTGATACCTGTTAACCGTATCAGATTTTTGCAAAAAAGAGGCTTTTTAGTCAATAGAAATCAATTCGTATTGCGGATTGCCCATTTTAAGTTCCGCCATTGCCGTAAGCTGACGCAGTCCATGGCGGCTTTGGATGCGTTCCACAAGATCGTGGTTTTCAGCGTTCGGTTTTCCGAAAACCAAATCGCAGGACGCTTGGTCAACAGCTAAAATATCCGTTGAAGCGCAAATTCCGATATCCGGAATGGTCGGTTTTGCGGCTCTTGTTCCTGCGCAATCGCAGTCAACGGACATGTTGCGCAAAACATTGATGAAAACAATGCGTTTTCCAAAATAATCACACGTCGCTTTTGCCGAATCCGCCATAAGTTCCATAAGCGGCTCTTTTGCAGGCCATGCCCCCCAGTCTTCAGGCACTTTTCCGGAAACGCCGTGAACTTGCCGTTTGCCCGTTTGTCCGGAAGCGCAGCCGATGGCTATATTTTTCATGGAACCGCCAAATCCGCCCATGGCGTGCCCTTTGAAATGGGTAAGGACAACCATTGAATCGTAGTTGATGATATGCCCGCCCATGGCTACTTCTTTGAGGCGAAGACCATTTCTGACGGGAAGATTGACATCGCCTTCTTCATCCATGATGTCGACGGGGCAGAATGTCCAGCCGTTGACTTTCAGGGTTTCACGGTGGGATTTTGTCGTATAGCGGTCCCCTTCGTAGAGAGTGTTGGTTTCCACAATATTGCTGTTGGGAATTTGGGCTTGAAACGCCTGCACCATGTCACGGGGCAAAATGTTCGGACCGTTTTTTTCACCGGTATGAAGTTTTATGGCAACCTTGCCGTAAATTTCGGAATTGATTTTTTCATAAAGACGGATTAAGTGTTCCGCGTCGATATGGGAAGTAAAATATACTTTTGCGCGGGAGCCTTCCGTTTTTATTCCAGTAACGTTTCGTGAACCGACAAGCGGTGTTTTTTGGCTGTTTTCAAGAGAAGCGGCTTGAAGATGCCGAGGAAGCGCGGTTAATAAAGAGGGAGCAGCCACGGCGGCGGCAGCGATTACGGCGGAACCTTTAAGCAGTTCTCTTCGTGAAATTTCGTTCTTTTTCATGATACGTCTCCTGCAATGAATAGAACCATAAATTTTTTTCCTATGTACTATGTATACAGGTTCGGCGTGGAAAAACCATATACAATCCTTTCCATTTTTTGCCTGATTCTCTCATGCGCATTTTTCTTACAACGTTTATTGGAGAACAGCGGACAGTCATTATTTTTTTATTTTGCTGAAGAATAATAAAAAAGCCCCATTTGTCAAAGTGTTGCTTTAATAAATGGGGCTATGGACTTTATGATAACCTGTTATTTCACGGTCAAAAGCAAAAACCCTTTTTTGCCGCATTTGATTGTATATTCGCCCTTTGCAAGGGAAGCGTAAGGGTCGGTATATTTCTCATCGTTGACGGACAAAGCGTTGGAACTGACAAGGCGTTTCGCTTCGCTTTTTGATTTTATAAGACCGCTGGCTGCAAGGAAATTGACAGGCATGCTTTCGTCGCCTTCCAAACATTCGTATTTAGGGGCATCGTCGGGTACGCCGCCTTTTGCAAAAACAGAATTGAACCCTTGCCGCGCTTCTTCCGCTTTGTCTTTGCCGTGGTACCGTTCCACAATTTCAAAGGCGAGTTCTTCCTTGACGGTTTTTGGGTGGCGGGTTCCTTTTTCGACATCCTGTTTCATTTGCTCGATTTCTTCCATACTTTTGCTTGAAAGAAGCTCGTAATAACGCCACATGAGTCCGTCGGAAATACTCATAGCTTTTCCGAACTGGTCTTTGGCTTCTTCGGCAATGCCGATATAGTTGCCGTAAGATTTGGACATTTTTCTGATACCGTCCAAGCCTTCCAGGAGAGGTACGGTAATGATACATTGCGGTTCTTGCCCGTAATGGCTTTGCAGCGTGCGTCCCATGAGCAGGTTGAACGTTTGGTCGGTGCCGCCCATTTCAACATCGGTCTGCATGGCTACGGAATCATACGCCTGAGCGAGAGGATAGAAAAATTCGTGAATGGAAATAGGACGTTCTTCCTTATACCGTTTGGAAAAATCGTCACGTTCGAGCATGCGGGCCACGGTGCAGCTGCTCATAAGGCGTAAAAACTCGGAGGGAGTTAAGGCGTTCAGCCATTTTGAGTTAAAAGCGACAGTTGTTTTTTCAGGGTCCAAAATTTTGAAAATTTGTTCTTTATAAGTGTTTGCGTTTGCAATAACTTGTTCTTCGGTAAGGGGGGGACGGGTTTCGGAACGTCCGGAGGGGTCGCCTATTCTTCCTGTGAAATCACCGATTAAAAAAGTCACATTGTGCCCCAGCTCTTGGAAATGACGCATTTTATGGATGACAACGGTATGCCCCAAATGGAGATCGGGAGCGGTCGGGTCGAAACCGACTTTGATATTGAGCGGTTTGTTCCGCGCAAGTTTTTTGCGCAGATCCTCTTCGCTGATCAAATCAACAATGCCGCGGCGGATAATTTTTATTTGTTCATCAACACTTTTGAACGTTGAACTCATGTGTGCACCTCAAGTTTGTTTTCGCAAAAAATTATATATGGTTTGAACAAAATTTCAAGCAAAATAATGAAACAGGAAAATCCTGCGCTTATGCTGCCATGATATTTTTTATCGGTTCGTATATTTTCCGGGTCCGGGCATAATAAATCCGCGTTCCCTGAGGCGTTTCCAAAACCATCTCGGGTCGCTTACGAACATGGAAATCTTATGCTCGGCGCTTTTCACGAGGACGGTGTCGTTTTTACGCACATCATAGGAATCTTGCCCGTCTATGGTGATGAAGGTTTCCCTGTCCTCAAGACATGTTATCTGAATGGAGCTTTCCCTCGGCAGAACAAGGGGGGGGAATGCTCCGGCAAAAGGGCTGATAGGCGTGACGATATGGGCGTCAAGGGCGGGAAAGGCAAGCGGTCCGTGAGCGGATGCCGCATAGGCTGTCGCTCCGAGAGGAGCGGAGCATATAAGCCCGTCACAGTGCAGGTTTGTGAGGAAAATATCGTCAATGCACAGTTTGATAAAAATTGATTTCGCCACCGCCCCGCGGGAAACAACGACATCATTCATGGCAATACCGGAATTGACGATCCTGCTGTCCCGAATGTGTTCGAAATGCAAAGGGGTGACGTTTTGAATCTGATAAGCGCCTGCAAGAAGTTTTTTGAAACATTCTTTCCAGTTTTCGGGGGGAATATCCGCTAAAAACCCGACTTTGCCGAAGTTTATGCCAAGCAACGGAACAGGGTTTCGGTACATGCGGCGGGAAATG
>DONZ01000081.1 GCA_003512875.1 Desulfovibrio sp.
TTCCGCGCCAATGCCGCAAAATCAAAAAATCTCGGGTGCAGAAGCGGCTCTCCCCATCCTTGCAGGTGAACGCGTTCACTCACCCGCATAAGCTGCCACAGAGCGGCAAAAACATCCGCCTCCATATGTCTTGATTTCCAAGTTTCCGCCATGGTCGTATGGGGGCAATAGGTGCAGCGTCCCGCGCAAAAGGACGTGACTTCAACCTGTATGCAGTCAAGGGGACGCCGTTTTCCGAGCAAATCCCGTTTTAGCATTTCAAGAATGCCAGGAGCCTTGAAACTGCGGTTTTTCAATGGATCGTTTCCAGTCATATTTTCTTTCTCCCCCCAAACAAACGTGCCAGCAAACTTTTTTTCTCCGGCTGTATATCCCAGCTGTATTCATAACAAGACAGAAAATGTTCGGCTCCCCACTTCTTTTTGAAAAAACCTATTCCCTCATTGACGGCAAGCCCCAAATTAAGCCGGCTGTGCCCGCGTTCTTCACCGCATTTCGCAACAGCTTCAAGCAAGGCGTCGGCAGTTCCCGGAGGAGCCGAGGGCAGACGGCAGGCAAACATGTAAAAAGCCGTATTGAAAGAAGAATAATCGCCGATGGCAAAGGCTGCCAATGAACCGTCTTTGGTCCGTGCTGAAAAAAGGCGTGCGCCTGGACTTTCCGCAAGATATGTTTTCAGCTGATGAAAAATATGTATCATACCTGCTTCAAGCCTGCGTCCGGAACAGAATGCCTCAACAATGGCTTCATGGTCCTGCCCGTATCCTTCCGCTCCGCTTTCTTCGATGAATATGTCACGCTTGGCTCTGGCAAGCATATTGCGCAGTTTTTGTTTATAGGGTGCTAACGGCAAAGGAAGCGACCAATACGCGTCCTCGCTGAAATTGGCGTTTTCAGGCGTTCGGCTCGGTTTTACCGCACAAAGCACGGTAATATGTTTAAGACCTTTTGTCTGCAAAGCTTCGTCAACAGCCGCATCAAGGGCTTCCCTATCAAGGGGTTTCCCTATCGGAAAGCCGATCAGCACAATCTGCCCCTCGCAAAAATGCCCTACGCAGGTTCCGAACATGCGCGAATCAAGACGGGATACGGCTTTCACATAGGGAATCAGCTGATCCGGCGTTATCGCGCCGGCAGTGACCTGTGCAAGCCCCATATTCATACGTTTTGAATCCGTTTTTGTCACCACCAGCGAACCTCCTTTTCATTGTGCAAAAATGCTTTCAGTTTATGGGAGATACCGGGCAGGCAGCGGCGCAACGCATATCCGTCTTCGGCAAGCATCCAACGCAAATTCAAAAGATGTGCAGCCCCGACAAAAACAGCGGTACGCCCCTCTTCCAAATACGGCCGCATGCGTTCACGAAAACGCTGATCACGCAAACTGATAACCGCACCCGTTCTTGTGGGAAATTCCGCGCTGGAGCCCATCATTCCCTCCAAATCACCAGCCAGATATGCTTTTAAATTACGCTGTGAATATATTTTCCACTCATGGCAATTTCGGAAATACGCAAGCACACGCTCCACCGGTACGGAATTGAGCGAAACAAGCTGTTCTTCCAAATTTTCCATACCGATGACATTTTTTCCCATATCGCGGGCAATACGCCAAGCTTCCATATCAACCGAACATTGCCACTCAAGACGTTCAAGAAACGCGGTCCAAAGGCTGAAAAAAGCACACCAGGGACGCATGGTTGACAGAATTTCGCGCACATCGGCTTTTTTGCTTGCTTCCAAGCCTAAAAAACGAACCACTCGCCCCTCGGGACCACGCACAACACGTTCCAATTTCCGTATTTCTGTTTCTGTCAATTGTTTTATGAGAGGAATAAAATCCGGTTCAAGACTTTTACCGTTTTTATCCACTTCCGCCATAAAATTGTCATCAAGCGGTCCCTCAAAAATAACATGGTCGACCTTGCGGAAAAGCTTGCGGAAAGAATCTTCAAAAGAATAACGGAAAAAATGTGCTGTTCCGCAAAGCCATGAAATTTTACCGTTTTTTTCCACTTCATAAATCATGGCAAAAGGCCGCTGTTCAGGACGCATTGCCAAAATCTGCCTTTTGGTCATGGTGCTGCTGCGCAGCAAGGCAAGAGCGAAATCTTGGGCAAGGCTCTGCGTTTCGGTTTCTGTTTCCTGCCGCCATTCCGCCATGACATAAGGCAAAGACGGCACAGCCCCCCATTTTTTCTTAAAACGCAAAATTCCGTCATTCACGCCAAGTCCAAGATGAATAAAGCGTTTACCCTCCGCTTTCGCCCGTTCAAGCATGGAAGCAAAAAGCAAATCCACGGCATGCGGCACATAATGAGTACGTGAATGCGCTCCGAGAATATAGGAAACAAAATTTTTAGGGGCATAATCAAGCATAAGGCAGGCAACCAAATGCCCCTCGCTGTCCCAGGCATTGAGAAGCCGCAAATATCCGCTCTTGGCGGTTTCAGAAAGAGCTTCCGGAGTGCGGGCATAAAGTTCGCGGACATGCGGAGCAAGGGAAGCGGTTTCCCCACGGTCAGCCCGTCCCATGAATTCCGCCCAAAGACGGCGATGGGCAGGAGTAAAAACCGTGCTTTCCTCGATACGCAAAACTTCTTCAGCTTTCCGTACGGGACTGCGCAAACGAACCGGA
>DONZ01000018.1 GCA_003512875.1 Desulfovibrio sp.
TGGTTGACCATGAAATGCTTGAGCTTGCAAAAGAGGATATTCAGGAGTTCGTCAAAGACTCTTTTTTGGAACATGCCCCGATTTTTCCTGTTTCCTCCCATACGGGCGAAGGCTTGGAAGAACTCAAACAGGCTATTATCGGAAAAAATCATACTATACGCCCCAAACGCAGGAATAATATTTTTCGTTTGCCCGTCGACAGGGTTTTCAGCCTGAAAGGTCATGGAACGCTCGTCACCGGCACGCTTCTTTCCGGTTCCGCCCGCGTTGGCGATGAAGTTTGCATTATGCCCCGAAACATACCCAGCAAAATCCGCTCTGTCCAAAGCCACGGACAAAACTTGGAAAAAGCCCTTGCCGGAAACAGAACGTCCGTCAATTTAGCCAATATTGAAGTCAGTGACATCGAGCGGGGCAACACCGTCACCTATCCTCAAACCCTTTTCCCTTCTGCCCGCTGGCTTGTAAAACTTCATTGCCTTTCCTCTTCGCCAAAGCCGATCCGCAACAGGACGGAAATCCATTTCCACCACGGCACAAAAGAAGTCATGGCAAAACTCTACTTAAAAGATAAAAACAAACTGGAGCCGAACGAAACCTGCCTTTGCGAAGTTAAATTTTCCGAACCGATGTGCGGCGTTTTCGGGGACAAATGCATTTTACGGAATTTTTCTCCTTTGCAAACCGTTGCAGGAGCTTCCATCATCAATCCCTTACCCCATTTTCCAAAACTCAAAGAAATATCCGACCCGAAAAATTTCCTGAGCTTGGAACAGGACTTTCTTGATGAAAACACACGGAACAACGCCCTGTATGAACAGCTCAAATGCGGCAATAAAACGGGAATTTCTCTCAGGCGGTTAACCCTGCTGTGCAATCTTGACGAAAAAGACCTTGATAAGGCTTTGCAGCAATTAACAGCCCAAAAACGCTGTATTTCCTATGACAAGGAAAATAAAACCTATCTGGCTGCCCCTTATGCCCTTGAGCATGAACAAGCCATGCTCGAAATACTCCAAAAATACCATCAAAACGAACCATTGAAACAATATATGCCGAAAGCCTCTTTGCTTTCGCATTTTGAACAGCCCAAATTAGCCCATTATGTTTTGGAAACCTTAATCAAACAAAAGCGAATCGCCGTTTTTGAAGACGGGGTATGCTTGACGGAACACAATATTGCATTAAAAAGCCATGAACATACGCTCAAAACAAACCTTTATGATGACTTTATGCAAAATCCGCAAAATCCTCCCCTCTTGAAGGAACTCATAGAAAAATATTCCGTTCCCCAAAAAGAACTTCTTGATGTGCTCGCTTTGCTCATCCAGGAACATAAGCTCATAAAAATCACGGAGGGCATGTATTTTCTCAGTACGGAACTTGCGGAAATAAAAAATAATATCCTGCAATTTTTCAAAAACAACCAAGATATGAGCCCCGGTGACTTCAAGGAACTTTCCAAAGGACTTACCCGAAAATATGCCATTCCGGTGCTTGAATATTTTGATAAGGAACGCATGACCATCCGTGTCGGCGATGTGAGAAGATTGCGAAATACGGGTCTGATATGATATATACCGCTATTGACTTTGAAACCGCTGACAACGGTAAAGACAGCGCCTGCGCCGTAGGTTTGGTTAAAATGCAGGACACCTGCATCATTGACAGCTTTTACCGGCTTATCCGCCCTCCGCGTTCCTGGATAAAATATGCTTATTTTCACGGAATCACATGGGATATGCTTAAAAATCAGCCGAATTTTGCCGAGCAATGGCATGATATTGAAGCGTTTTTAAAAGGCACGGAAGCTTTCATTGCCCATAATGCCCAATTCGACAAAGGTGTTTTGTACGGTACGGCAAACGCCTATGCCATCCGTCCCCCGGAAATTCCTTTTTATTGTACGCTTAAAGGTTCCAGAAAATTTTTGCAGCTGCAAAAAAACAGTTTGGATTATGTTTGCAGCGCCTTGCAAATAAATCTGCAGCATCACCATGCATTTTCAGACGCCGCGGCATGCGCTGAAATTTTCATTCATTTTCATAAACAAGGATTTCCGATAAATTCTTGCCTCTTACAGTGAGTTTTTATGCTTATCGATTTACACACACACACTTGTTACGGACACGGCAGCAATACTGTTTTTGAAATGTTCCAGGCGGGACGAAGAGCGGGCTTGGACGTACACGGTTTCAGCGAACATTCCCCGCGTCCTTCAGGGTACGATTACACCAATGAATACCGTGAACATTTAAACAAGCATTTTCAGGATTATCTTGATGAAGTCGAAAAAATAAAACAAGAACGGAAAGAAAACAAGATATTGCTGGCTTTGGAACTCGACTGGCTGGAAGACGAACCGGATTTCATGCAGGAATGCATGGAAAGGCATTCTTTTGATTATGTCATCGCAGGCATTCATTTTATCAAAAAATGGGGATTTGACGACCAAGCTTCCCATTGGGTAAACTTGTCCAAGCAAGAAAAACACGCCTATTATGCCGCCTATTACAAGACCATGATAAAAATGGCGGAAAGCAAACTGTTTCATATCGTGGCGCACCCCGATCTGATTAAGATTTTCAGCCGGGAAACCTTTGCGGAATGGATAAAAAACAACAAAAGCCTTGCGGAAGACGCGCTTCTTGCCTGCAAAGAAAACAAACTCTGCATGGAAATTTCTTCAGCCGGCTTACGCAAACCTTGCCAGGAAATTTACCCTTGCAGAACACTCATGGAAATAGCAAAAGATATTGATATTCCAATCACGTTCGCCTCCGACGGGCATTGCGTCAACACAATTGCCAAAAATATCGGCATGCTGCATGAATACGCCAAAGAATACGGCTTTACGGAACAAAATTATTTTGAAAACAACACTCAAATCACAGTAGCGCTCTGATATGCCCAAACTCATTGAAATACAAGATTTAAGTTTTACTTATTATACTGAAAACAAAGAAGAAATCACTGCCCTTGACCATATCGATTTTACCTTAAACCAAGGGGAACATGTCGCAATTATCGGTGAAAACGGTGCAGGAAAATCCACGTTCCTGCAAATAATGCGCGGAGAAATTTATCCAAGTCCCAAAAACGGCGGAAAAATTTATTGGTATGAAAACGGCAAGGCAAGCGATTCTCCCCTTTCGGCTCGTGAAATATGCGCTATCATTTCCCCCAAGGAGCAAGATTATTATGCCCGGCAGGACTGGAAAGTGAATTGCCTTGAAATTGTCTTGGCAGCCTGCAGCA
This sequence comes from Desulfovibrio sp., assembly GCA_003512875.1. GTDB lineage: Bacteria > Desulfobacterota > Desulfovibrionia > Desulfovibrionales > Desulfovibrionaceae > Taurinivorans > Taurinivorans muris. Next base: position 3,259 of record DONZ01000018.1, read on the forward strand.
ACGATTATATCCTCTATCGGGAACCTGACACGGAAGAAATACTGCAAGCAGTTGAAATTGCAAAACAATTAGGTGCAGAATATTTACTTTACACGCCTATCAACAAACTCTCCCAAGGGCAGCTCCGCATTATGCTCATAGCAAGGGCGCTTATGAAAAAAAGCCCCGTGATTTTGCTTGATGAACCTCTGAACGGTTTAGACGGGGAAACGCAAAAACTTTTCTGGAACACCTTGGAAAAACTTGCCGCAAGCAAATTGGCGCATAAGCCCACCATTGTCTTGACAACCCACCTTTTTCCATTGCCTCCCTATATCAAGCGCTGTTATGAGATGAAACAAGGCAGACTCACCGCCATTGATAACGACAATCCCAGCGAGCTTATGAAAATTGCCGAACAATATCAGCCTATTCCTTTGCGGCACATTGAGAAGAACCAAGATCAGGCAATGGAAATCATCCTTGAAAACGCAAGCATTTATTTGGAACATGCCGAAATTGTCAAACATGTCAACTGGCATATCAAACCCAAAGAACAATGGACGCTCATCGGGCATAACGGTTCGGGAAAATCCACATTGCTCAACGGTATTTTAGGGTTTTTGCCCATCGCACACGGCGGAACGATTACCCGAAATTGGTATCAAAACATCCAATCTCCCCCGGTTCCCCTGACCATTTTGGATGAAATCAAGAAAAAAATCCGCTTTGTTTCCGATTCCCTGCAAATCCATTATACGTTCAACGATACTGTGTTCAATATCATTTTTGCGGGATTTGACGGAAATATCGGCGTATACCGGGAAAAAACGAGCGAAGAAGAACAAAAAATCCAAGAACTGATCTATCAGCTCAATCTCGGGCATTTAACCAACCGCCCCTTCCGTTCCCTGTCTACCGGACAAGCCCGCAAAGTGCTTCTCGCCCGCGCAATTATCGGCGACCCTGCCCTTTTGCTCCTTGATGAACCTTTTTCCGGGCTCGACCCCAGAAACAAGCAGGAAATCAAAGAATTTTTAGAATACAAAATCGCTGAAACTTCTTTGCAAAGCATATTGGTCAGCCACCTTGAAAGCGATTATTTATCGTGCTCCACACATTTCGGAACACTTTTCAAAGGCGAATTTTCCCTTATAGAATAATTACTCAAAAATATAAATTCATTTGAAGAAAATTATTTTCCTTAGATAATTCTTGATTATCTTATGATAATTCATTATCATGCAGTTGCCTTAGACAATTTTGATTAACTAATAACAAAAGGAAATACTATGTCTTTTCCAAGTCTTACCATCGGCGACCTTGTTGCTAAATTACCCATTGTGCAAGGTGGCATGGGAGTTGGCATTTCTCTTTCCGGGCTTGCTTCCGCTGTTGCAAACCAAGGAGGCATAGGCGTTATCGCAGGTGCTATGATCGGCATGCGTGAACCTGATATTGTCAAAAACCCTGTTGAAGCGAATGTACGCGCATTAAAAAATGAAATTGAAAAAGCCCGCGCCCTCAGCCCGAACGGAATTTTAGGCGTAAACATCATGGTTGCCCTGACCACTTTCAAAGAAATGGTGAAAGCTTCCATTGAGAGCCGTGCGAATATTATCTTTTCCGGAGCAGGTCTGCCCATGGACCTGCCTAAAATCCTTTTGGCGACCTGTGAAGAAAAAAAAGAAGAATTTAAAACCAAACTCGTCCCCATTATTTCCTCCGCCCGCGCAGCTTCCGTCATTGCCAAGAAATGGGAATCAAAAACCGGACTTCTTCCCGACGCTTTCGTTGTCGAAGGTCCGAAAGCCGGCGGACATTTGGGGTATAAATATGA
>DONZ01000107.1:0-2447 GCA_003512875.1 Desulfovibrio sp.
GGCGCCGCAATCACCATTACCGTGCTTACCTTGGCTGCCGCTTCCACGCTCGGTATCCAAGTAAATCTATTTGACGCATTGTTATTGAGCGTTGTCGCTTCTTTGTGCGCTTGCGGGGCGTCAGGCATTGCAGGCGGTTCCTTGATGCTTATTCCTTTGGCTTGCAGTCTTTTCGGCATCAGCAACGATATTGCTTTCCAAGTTGTCGGCGTAGGCTTTATCATCGGTGTTCTTCAAGACTCCACGGAAACCGCGCTGAATAGTTCAACCGACGTCGTATTGACTGCCACGGCGGTATTGACGCCTCTTGATGATGTGACAGCCCGTGTCCATGCCGCAGTTGAAAATTAATACGTTTTTATTTTCGATAAGATAAAAAAAGGCACAGCTTATGTGCCTTTTTTTGTGTCTTACTGTCCTTGGTTTTATGCGTTATAAGCCGCCGGGGGAATTTGGCAGACCTTTCGGTTTATGATTTTATTGCCATGATTCATAAAAAACGTTTTGCATAGGTACCGATAGGCTGTTTTATGCTCGGAAAGGGCGGCGTGAAATTATGGAATGAACATATTGATAGGTGCATATTCCTTTTGGTTTTGGATCGCATGTATGAAACGATATGCTCAAAACAACGATGCTTTGCTTTGAAAAGAAATTGCATTCTCATGGGAAAAGGGTGTTACTCCTGAATGAGGCACAAAAAAGACCGGCATATGATCCGGTCTTTTTTTGTCTGTTTTTTATTTTGTGATTAGTCGTCTGTCGGAGCGCCTTCGATATTCTTGTTTGCAAAAGCAAGGAAAGAACCGATGGCGATAAGGGCGCCCGCAATGCCGATGTATACGGAAATGGTATAATCAATACCGAAACCTAAGTTTTTGTCCATGCAGATGTAACAGACTACGACGGAAGTCATAAAGGTCGCAGGAATGCTTGCAATCCAGTGGAAACGACCCTTGCGGTAAAGGTAAGCCGCACCCGCCCAAAGCATGATACATGCCAAGGTTTGGTTTGACCAGCCGAAATAACGCCAGATAACGTTGAAGTCGACTTGTGTAAGGATAGCGCCGACAATGAAGAGCGGAATGGCGATGGAAAGACGGTTTTTGGAAGGTGTTTGGTTGAAGTTGAATACTTCCGCAATGGTGAGGCGGGCTGCACGGAAAGCGGTGTCGCCGGAGGTGATGGGAAGAACAATAACGCCAAGAACAGCTAAAATACCGCCGATTGAACCCATGAGGCTAAGAGCTGATTGGTTGACAACGTTTGCGGGACCGCCGCTGGCAAGAGCCGCTTGCAATTCGGCAGGGCTTTGATAGAACGTCATGCCGACAGTCGCCCAAATAAGAGCGATGAAGCCTTCGCCGATCATCGCGCCATAGAAAATAGGACGGCCGTAGCTTTCCTTTGTAAGGCAGCGGGACATGAGCGGAGATTGGGTTGCGTGGAAGCCGGAAAGAGCGCCGCAGGCAATGGTAACGAAGATAAGCGGATAAATCGGAAGAGGATTGTCTCCGGGGAATTGGTTTGTCATTTCCGCCGCAGGATAGAAATCATAGCCTTTCACAAAGAGCATGACAGTCATGCCAACTGCCATGATGAGCAAAACAGCGCCGAAAATGGGATATAAGCGACCGATGATCTTATCGATAGGCAAAATGGTTGCAAGGAGATAGTATACAAAAATGATGATAAGCCAAACATTCATGTCGATGCTTGTGAGGTTTTTAAGAAGCATGGCTGGTGAAGTCATGAATACGACGCCGACAAGCAAAAGAAGGATGACCGCGAATAACTGCATGATACGTTTGAACACATTGCCTAAGTTATAGCCGACAATGTTTGGAACGTTCGTTCCTTTGTAGCGGATGGAAAGCATGCCTGAGAAGTAGTCATGGGTGGCACCGGCGAAAATGCTGCCGATAACAATCCACAATAATGCAGTCGGACCGTACAATGCACCGAGGATAGGTCCGAAAATAGGTCCAATTCCGGCAATGTTCAAAAGTTGGATAAGCCAAATCTTAATTGGTGACATCGGAACATAGTCAACGCCGTCAGCCATTGAAATCGCAGGAGTTACACGGTTATCGTCCTCGCCGAAAATTTTGGCGACGATTTTACCGTAAACCAGATACCCTACCAACAATGCTGCACAAGCGAGTAAAAAGTAAACATAACCTGGCATAACGCACCTCGTTTTAGGTTAAAAAATTTTGAAACTGTTTGTAAATAGTATTAAGTCCATGACTAGTCAATAAAAAAATTTGAATCTACGCTTATTTTCACTAAAAAAGGCATTTTTTGCTGAAATATGCTTGCCCGGTTTTATCGGCTTGAAAAATTTCTGTTTTTTGGCACAATGAGACCATGAGGTGAAAAAGGAAAAAAACAAAAAAAAAAAAAAAAATTTTTTTTTTTTTTTTAAAACCCTTTTTTTTTTTTTT